>LKNA01000136.1 GCA_001564065.1 Chitinophagaceae bacterium T5-Br10_B2g13 | reverse complement strand
CTTCACTTAATCCTGTATGCGTTGTGATAGGGCGTACCTGTACGATATAGAGCTCACCGGATGTAGTGAGTACAAACTCTACATCAAGTGAAGAATAGCCGGTAATGGTTTCAAGTTCTTCAAGAGCGCTCAAAACAGAGCGAATTCTTGGATCATCCGGCTGTTTCTTCGACTTTTTGTAAACGGTTAAGGAAGTAGAATCAGAACTACTGCCGGACGTTACAGTATCCGTTCTCTTAGACTGATCATCATAATTGACTAAATAATAGGGAGTTCCATTTTCAAGATGTTTTGTAAATGCAACCCCACTCATTTCTACATCTGAGATAAACGGCTGCACCAGCACCTGGTTATCCTCGTTATATTGACCGGAACCATTATTCTGAAACCCTTCAATTACATCTTTAATCGATTTGAACAACTCATTTAGATTGGATGAATCAACATCTGCAATACTCAAAAACGCTCCGGCTTGGGATGAATCCCAAGAGTCTTCTTCTTGTGAGCTGCTGCGAACAATCAGCTTCTTTCCTTTGAATTTGTCTTGGATGTTATCTAAAAGGGATTTCTGATTGTTCTCCCATTCAGAAAGAGAAAAATGAACTTGATCCGTAATCACTGATTTTTTTACAAATGGCCGTATTCTCTCGAGGGTTTCTGCCTTGGTTCCAAACACAAAACGAGAAAGATCTTCGTAAGAGTCCAGTTCAGCCCACAAACCACTATGATCATGAGGGGTTAAAGAAACATCTAAATCATCTTTAATAAAGCGTATTAAATCAGTCAGGCTATCGTTATCAGAGACTTTTGATTTGCCGGCTTTGCTTTCAAATAGTTCACTGTACAATTTCTGAACTACGTCTTTTCTCAACAATGTTAAGCCGGAAAATTGAGCATCCGCATTCTCAATTGATATAGATTCACGTCCTACTTTTTCTACTTTATTATTCTTAATACTTACTTTTTCTGCCGCAAGCTTTAGCTGTAGATTATCGAGTCTCTCTTTCCATTGTTTATCAATTCCAATAGTGACAGATGAGCGAGCTTTTTGAATCTTCTTAAATACAGACGGTCGAAATATAGTGTCTGCATAAACCAGTAAAACGTCACCACCCTTCCAGTTTTCCATCGCATACCGAAGAGAACCAACAACATGAGTCTCTTCCCACTTTGGATTGATTACATAATGTAAGTCTGGATATTGTTGAATAATATTTTCAACCTTGTACCCACCTACAAATGAAATTTGTTCATTCTTGATGTCTGCCTCATTCAGCCCATGAAGAGTCCAATCTAATACACGCTGTCCTCGGACAAGCTTTTCTAACACTAATTGGGCATCATCTTTGGAAAGTTGACTATTAGACCGGGCAGCACCGAATATAAATACTTGCATCCACTTGCTAACTATTAATTTTGGTGTTAAAATCGCCTGAATTATACCATTGATATAATTCATCTAACATAGAAATTTCAACGTCTGAAAGATATTCATTATGAATGCCGATATTTTTTATTGAATCTTCAGGATTCAATTTTTCCATTTTTTTAAAGTGATTTTGATCATCAATATTCAAAAATTGTTCAATACCATTCTTACTTTTTTCGTAATCTTCAATCAAGCTTTCAAAACTGATGAATACAACTTTACTTGCATCAAGTTGTTGATATATATCTTGCATATGGTTTATTCTTGCCTTTAAAGTATCAATTTGAAAAGCAATTGCTCCTCGTCGACCTCCACCATATATATCAGCAATTGGTGAACGCATATGGTAAAATAAATGCCCTTGCCGAATAATTTCTGCCATTTGATCTCTTGGATCTCTATAAACCACAATCAGTTTAAATGGTTGGAAAACTTCCGGCCAGATTGCTTTATGCTGTCCATGTAAAATCGGTTGATCAAAAAGAACATGATCATTTTTAGATGCAAACAAATCACCCAAATCACTTATCCATTTATTCGAAAGTTTTATCTTTTTTGAAGCAGAAACATCTTTTGTTAGCTCATCTTTTAGCTTGATCAATAACTCAAATCTTTTCTTATTTATTCCCTTTTTATCAATATATAACTTAGGTGAATTACCTTTTAAAAATAATTTGGCATTTTTTTTAAAACGAGCTTTAAGAGAAAAATATTCACTATTGTTATTTAAATATTTTGGAATATTGGAAGGGTAAATTGGTGAAATCCTTCCCGATAAATGATCACCAATCATGCCGGGTCTTCTAAACTCATTAAATTCCCCCGGCAGAAACCCAATATTATTATACTCTTTTAGCAAATCAGTAACCGCACTAGATCCTGACCAAAGAAGTCCACACACCAAAATATTTGTTTTTGACTTACTCCTCATTTAATATATTAATTTTTTTGCCATATTAATTATTATTTATCTGCACATTAAGCAAAACAGACTTTAATTATTTAATATTCTCTAATTCATTCATTTGCTTCTCCCATACAACTAGTTGGCGTCCATTATTACATATGCATAAGTCATATGTTTAAAAAGGCAAATTAAACTATCGTATATCCTTTTTTTAGTTAAATACATTTGCCTTCCTTAGCAAACTTTTTTCTTGTTTTCAATATATATATTAATGCACTCTATTTATTGTTGTACTCTACTTTTTATTTCATTATATATATTAAAGGAAGCTGTATTATTATTTGGTGGCTTTACAATTTTTGTAAAAACATTCTCCCTGGATTGATTCATCTCATCTTTACCATTTAAAACCACTTCTTCAATGAAATTTTCTATATCTTGTATATTGTCACCTTTATAATGAGCGGAAAGTGCCATACTACCGGCCTCATTCATTCTGTGATCTACATTTAGATCTCTTCTCAAAAACAACGAAGGTTTAAGAGTAGCTAAATATTCAATTAAAAATGAACCACAATCATGTATTAATGCATCAGATGTCATGAATAAATCTTCATAAGATCCTTCTGAGAGTATAGTATTTGGCAATCTTGTCCAAGATTTAAAATAATCATCTGTTTTTACTTGTCCCCAAAAATTATTACTCAGCTTATCCCTTAATAGGGGGTGAGGTTTTAATGCTATTTCTATTCGGTCACTATATTTCTTAGCTATTTTAAAAAATATATCGCTGTATTCAAGAAAAGTAGAATAATTATACTTGTCACTTATTGTGTGATGTGGAGCCCAAATAATTCGTTTTTTGTCGGTTCTCCAAGGCGTCTTAATTTCTTCCTTGGCCTTATACACAAAATCAATACCTGGGTAACCAGTTACTTCAGTATTTGCGCCACTGTTTTTCGAGTACTTTATAGAATAAGATTTATGAATTCCAGATTCTAGAAAATATAACCAACAAAAATTATGAATAGGTTTATCATAATATGCCTTTACATTGTAAGTAGTTTCATATCCATACGGGACAAAACAAGTTAGTTTATCAAGAAAGTTTTCAATTTGATAATCATTTTTTGTCAAGTTCCAAGGATTTGTAAAACAAACTATATCAGGTTTAAATTCTGATTTAATATCAATCCATTTTCTGTTTTTATCATCAAATGTCTTAAATACATTATATTCCTTCTTTTTAAAAGCAGCAAAAGCCTGATTCATCTCCCTAAACAAGGTATCTTCACCATCATTTGTATATGGGCACACAACAACTACCGGTTCAAATCTCTCGTCTTGCTCCATTAATCTATATAAGCCTTCGTATTTCCATACTGTCTCATGTATAAGAAGAAATACAACGCGTATTTTCTCCTTATTTCGAATACGATTCAATTCACTACGCTGAGCCTCCTGTATTTTATTTAGCTTTCGACCAAAAGCTACTTTCTTTATCCACTCTTTTAAAAATGAAGGAATAAAAGATTTTATTTTTTTATGGACAATCACACTTGAAATCATAACCTATTTTTAAATAATTTATTTCTTAAAAAGATATATTTAATTATTTGTATTTAGTAATTTAAAAAATATTGTTTGTATTTTTTTATAACTTATTTATAGGTTTTTTTAAATTTTAAATCCTCAACCGTAGATATTATATTTATATTTTTATATCTAATACCGAATCTACTATCACGTCAGGCTTATATTCGACTAAATTTTGGTAATTTAAAAATCCAGTTAAAACAGCTACCGTTTTAGCGTCAAAAGATTTACCACAAATAATATCTTTACCGGTATCGCCAACAACCATTATTTCTTCATTCTGTTCAACTTTTTCAATAATGAGCTGTATTTTAGTCCGTTTTTGTTCAGTTACCAAAACATTTTTAAAGAAATTCATCCATCCAAAGCGGTTAAATTGCCATAATACCCCTTCTTTATTTTGCCGAGCAGTGACTACATACAAATCATGTTTATTACTAAGGCTTCTCAAAAAGTTTCCGACTCCAGGAATTGGGATGTCATATTTTAAATATTTCCTTTGCTCTATTTTAGACATCCAGATACTACGGAAGTTCTCAACTTTATCAGAAGAATAGTTATATTTATCCTTTAAGATATCATAGTTTGAAACTTTATTCATTTTCAAGTTCCAGTATTCATCATAAGACAAGTCGTTTTCCTGAACAAGGTCGCAAAAAAGATTATAAAGTCTTTTTTTTGAATCAATCAATGTCCCGTCCAGATCGAAAAATATTTTCATCCGAGTTGCTCTTCCATATACTCGTACTCCAATCTAATACCCTCATCAAAATCAATCTGTGGAGTATGGAGTAATTTTTTCATTTTGTGTATGTCAAACACCAAATCTCTGCCACTGTTATCTACACTCTTTTTTTCAATTTCGATTGTAGAATCACCCAATTTAATTATTTTATCAATGACATCTTTTACACTCAAACTGCTACCGCTCGCGATATTTATTGGACCCAGATATTCATCGAATTCAATCGAATTCAGAATAGCTTCAACCACATCCTGAATATAGATAAACGCCCGTAGCTCACTTCCATCTCCATAAATAGTTACGGTCTCATTATTTTGTACTTGCTTTATAATTATAGGGATGAGCTTTGAATAAGCCTCTTCACCAGGTCCATAAACATGACCTATTCTCAAAATCTGTGGAACTACGTTATTCTGATTTCCCCAAGTTGTTATCATTTTTTCGCAATACAACTTAGATTGGCCATACATAGAAATCGGATCAACATTAGAATCTTCAGTAATTGTCGCTGATGCTTTATAGACGTCTACGGTACTCAGAAAAATTATTCTTTTTAAAATTGGGAGCTTTGTCGATAAGAGTTTATAGGTGTTCTCAATGTTAGAGTTCGATTTTGATATATTATTTGAATCCACACTACTTTTGGGGATAAAGGCACCGGCATGAATAATTGTATCAATATTTTCGAAACCCGCATTTAAAAATAAATTTTCATCGTATTTGTAATCTTCGTGCAACAAATATTTACAATCAGCCAACTTTTTAGACGTCAATACTACAATATTATCAGCACCAAACTTTTTTTTCAACGCCGAAAGTAAGTGTTTGCCAATAAATCCGGTAGCTCCAGTAAGTAAAATCATAAAGCTATAAGTTCTTTTTCAATTTTATCCGAAGTCATTAATCTTGGTTTTGAGTCCATTCCTCTTAACCACAGCAATTCATCCGATAAAGGATTAATTTTTTGGGTAAGATTTGGAAATTCGCCATGTACCGCAATATCCTTAAACATTTTTGGCATATTAAGACCCGCTTCCGTAAAGAAAAGTACAGTTGTGAAAAATCGCGATATATTTATTTCGGTAGGGTTTGCGATACCTTGTTTGTCATAAGCCATATCCACACCATAAATACCATGTGGTTTTGGATCCACAGCGTGTATAGAGTCTATTGCTATTTTATCAATCGCTTCAGAAGAATAAGTTTGACCAACTTTTGTAACTCCGGTTACACCAGACAGAGTCCTATTTCCATGAATCCAGCCCTTTCTTATCCTCGTTTGTCCCACCACCAATTCACCTTCGTGCCAAATTGACAACCAGGTTACAGTATCTGAGGTCAGAAGCTCCGCAGCTATAAAATCTCCCCATCCATCATAACGATCAATCCATCCCCTGGCAAATTCAAAGTTATTTGTTGGCAAAGCCCCTTTACCACCTCCGCCTATTGAAGATGCTCTTAGCCAAATTCTTTGATTTTCATCACCCAACTCATCAAATGCATTTTTTAGATCATCTTCGGTGTTTATCAGCCTGTTAGTTGGTACTTTTACACCTGATTCCTTCCATTTGAGATATGATTTGTATTTATTAACACAAGTATCAATAACATGATGATCCGGCATATATACTTTAGTCCCGGTTGCCTTTATTTTATCCCTGATCTTTGAGGCTTCATACACCTCCAGATCGTTTTGAAAATGAATAAGGTCTGGTTTTTCACGATCAAGGATTTTAAATAATTCTGCCTCATAATTTGGATCATCAGCATAAGGAACTAAATATTTTCTATTTGCACTCGACAACACTAAATCAATTGCCTCACTCCCCATACCTATGACTTCGTCACCTTTATTACACCTTAATAAAGAATTAATAACTCCTTCAGATGGAGCACCTCCAGCACCTGCAATTAAAATTTTCATACTTTTTTATAATTTAAAAATGAATCGTAAGATCTTAAATAGTCTTTCTTAGAGTACTTGGCAGATGCCATAACTAGACATATAGCTCCAGAAGAGAAGTTATTTAATTCCCTCCATAAGCCAGCCGGCATATATAACCCATAATAAGGTCTTGAAAGCTGAAACGTTCTTCGGGTGAGTCCATCATCTAGCGTAATATCAAAACTACCGCTGGCAGCAATTATCAACTGCTCCAGTTTTTTATGTGCATGTGCTCCCCTGCTTTCTCCCCCGGGAATATCGTAAAGATAATACAGCCTCTTAACTTCAAACGGAACAATTCCCTCTCCGTTGTTGATCGCTGTTATATTACCGGCCACGTTGTGAACCTTCGGTAATTCAATAATGGAACTGTCGTATACACTACTTTTCATCAATTAACTCCTCATATTCTTCAAAATCTCTGACGTAGTCTGCCTCATCAAACAGCATATCGGAAGCGTGCAGGGAGAGCGCATTGGTGGAAAAATTATCCAAGTGTCTCCATGTTTGTGCCGGTACATACAGTCCGTAATAAGATCGGTTCAAATTGTAGGTCTCAGTATTACCGTTGGGTTCCGTGATCACCACATCAAAACTGCCGCTTAATGCTACAATAAATTCATTCTGTTTGTGATAAGCATGTCCGCCTCTTTTTTCACCACCGGGTACATCATACGTCCAAAACACACGTTCTATTTTGAAGGAAATCTGATTTTGATCTTCAAAGAACGTAAGATTCCCGCGAGGATCTTCAATCTTTGGAAGTTCAATTTTTTTTACGCCTTTCATTATAAATTTATTTTTGGAATTACTGCTAGTAAGTCTGACTATCGTCAATAGACCTTGAGCTTTTGACCACTAAATACAGATAAATGCTGATCTTTCTCCGAAACAATCGGATTTTCGATTTTCCAGTCAATATTTAGAGTTTCATCATTCCACACAATTCCACCTTCATCACCGGGATGATAGTAGTCGGTACATTTATAGTTAAAATCGCATACATCTGAGAGTACAGCAAATCCATGAGCAAACCCCGGTGGAATATAGAGCTGGAGATGGTTTTCGTCACTAAGCTCCTCGCCATACCATTCACCATAGGTTGGGGATTTAGGCCGGATGTCTACGGCCACATCATAAATTCGTCCACGCCGTAAACTCACCAATTTTCCTTGTGGATGCTGCTTCTGAAAGTGTAAACCGCGAAGCACCCCTTTGGTTGAGCGAGACCAGTTATCCTGTACAAACTCCTCTTTAATTCCAATCTCCTTGTACCGCTCCTTCTGCCAGGTTTCCAGGAAAAACCCGCGCTCGTCCGAATAGACATCGGGCTGTATTAATAAAAGATCGGGAAGTGGTTCATTTAATATTTCCATATTGTATAAATAAGGTTTAAATATTATCGGTCTTAACCAACCCTTTTAAATATTTTCCATATCCATTTTTCTTCAGCTCTTCTGCTTTAGCCAAAAGTTGTTTCTCATCGATCCATCCATTTCGCCATGCAATTTCTTCGAGGCAGGAGATTTTATATCCCTGCCGTTCTTCAATAATCTGTACGTATTGTGCGGCCTGCATCATCGCTTCATGTGTTCCGGTATCAAGCCAGGCGTAGCCGCGACCGAGAAGTTCAACATTCAGATCGCCCCAATCCAGATATTTTTTATTCAGGTCTGTTATTTCCAGTTCGCCACGTTCAGAAGGAGTAATATTTTTTGCTGCTTCCACCACTCGGTTGTCGTAAAAATAGAGACCCGTAACGGCAAAATTACTTTTGGGTTTTTCTGGTTTCTCTTCAATAGAGAGTGCTTTTTGATTCTCATCGAACTCAACCACTCCAAACCTTTCAGGGTCACTCACCCGATAACCAAACACCGTGGCCCCGGCTTTTCGATTGGCAGCATTTTGTAAAAGTTTTGAGAGACTGTGCCCGTAAAAAATATTATCCCCCAATATCAAGCACACCTCATCATCCCCAATAAACTCTTCCCCAATGATAAACGCCTGGGCCAAACCTTCAGGCTTAGGCTGTACTGCATAGGAAAGATTTATTCCCCATTCAGAGCCGTCACCCATAAGACGTTTAAAGCTCTCGTTATCTTCCGGTGTTGTAATAACTAAGATATCTCTTATCCCCGCAAGCATTAACACCGATAACGGGTAATAGATCATCGGTTTATCATATACGGGCATAAGTTGTTTACTTATGGCTTTGGTAACCGGATATAAACGAGTACCTGAACCTCCTGCGAGTATAATTCCTTTCATTGTATTTGAGCGTTGAAATTGTAAATTTAACCTAAACCTACTCTTTCTAATTTATAATTATTATCTGTGACGGCTTCGCACCATTCAATATTATCCAAATACCACTGAATCGTTTTATTGATCCCGGTTTCGAATGTTTCTTCCGGTTTCCAGCCTAAATCTTTCTCAATTTTTGAAGCATCAATTGCATAGCGAAAAT
>LKNA01000135.1 GCA_001564065.1 Chitinophagaceae bacterium T5-Br10_B2g13 | reverse complement strand
CCGACGCAAGGAGGTTCCTGTCAGCGTCTAATAATTTTTATTCTCGGTCGAGTCAGCGTCTGTAACAAATTATCGTTTATAGTTCATTTATCCGCGAATAAAGCCGGAGTACACACCCCTCGAATGGGCCTCCGATGCTTTATCGGGGAGAAGACAGAATGCGGAGTGTTCAACGTAGCATTCAGAGGTGTGTTTGTGCCTATCAAATAACACACCCCTTGCTCAACAGAGATGGCTTCGCCACTCTGTTTTCACCTGTCCCCTCTCGAGAGGGGTTAACTCCCCTCGTCTGCTTTGCTTACGCATCAGCAGCCACTCCCCTCCCCGATAAAAGGACTCGGGGGCCAGAAAAACACTGGCAGGGGAGAATAAAAAGGGAACCCTCCAAGGATTTCAAACCCCTGGAGGGTTAGTTTAATTCTTAATCGTACTTAAAAAAACCTTCACCGGTTTTGTTACCCAGTTTGCCGGCGTCTACCATTTTTACCAGCAGCGGTGCAGGGCGGTATTTGGGATCTTTAAATCCATCATAGAGCACATTCAGGATATCGAGACAGACATCCAGGCCGATGAAATCGGCTAGTCGTAGCGGACCCATCGGGTGTGCCATTCCAAGCTTCATTACCTCATCCACGTGCTCGGGCTCGGCCACACCTTCATGTACGCAGAAAATCGCCTCGTTAATCATCGGCATCAGCACGCGGTTCGAAACAAATCCGGGTGAATCATTTGCAGGAACCGGAACTTTATTCAGTTTCTTAGAGATCTCCATTATAGTGTCAGTCACCTCTTTGGATGTCTCCAGACCGTTGATTACCTCAACCAGCTTCATCACGGGTACGGGATTAAAAAAGTGCATCCCGATAAATTTCTCCGGGCGCTTGGTTACCGCAGCCAGTTTGGTAATGGAAATCGACGAGGTATTACTCGCTAAAATCGCGTGATCCGGTGCGTTTTCATCCACCTCTTCAAAAATTTTCTTCTTCAGCTCATACACTTCCGGTACAGCTTCAACAATCAGGTCGGCATCCTTTACACCTTCTGGCACACTCAAAAATGTTTGGATACGATCGAGTGTTTCCGCCTTATCATTCTCAGAGATTTTCTCCTTATTCACCATTCGACTCAGATTCTTGTCGATCGTGTTCATCGCTCGCTCAGCAAACTCTTTTTTAGTCTCCACTAAATGTACTTCATAGCCATTCATCGCAAAAACGTGAACAATTCCGTTACCCATGGTACCACCACCGATAACTGCTATTTTTTTTATCTCACTCATGGTATAGCTCCTTTTTGTTAGTTGAATTAAAATTCTGCGTTTTATCTTATGCTTAATTTACAAGTTTCAGCACGCCTTTTCCTGCATAATTGAAATCATTCTCAATCGTAGGTTTTCATCACTAAAGATCATTCCGGGTTCCAACTCACTTTAAATAGCATTTCATATGGCTTTGAGAGTATGTATTTTGAACGGAATTTTCAATTTACAGAGCAAAACTTTCCAACTCTTTACAGTCTGCAATGAAATCATTTTTCAGGGTCCTGCTTTTACTGCTTTTCTTGATTATCGGTTTTGCTGTAATTGGCGTTTACTGGACGTTCTACAAACCTCTCCCCGACTACTCCGCTACACTTTCTTTAAGCGGATTGAACAGCCCGGTTGATGTGCACTGGGATCCCTATGGTGTACCTTATATCTATGCCGAATCTGAAGAAGATCTATACTACACCGCCGGATATGTTCACGCCCAGGAGCGATTGTGGCAGATGACGCTTCAGCAGTTGGCCGCTGAAGGTCGCTTTGCGGAATTTTTAGGAGAGGAATTAGTAGAGCTTGACAAATACCAACGAACCCTGGGGTTCTGGGAGACGGCTCAGCGGATTGAGGAAGAGGCATCCCCTGAAATTCTACGCCTGATCCAAAAATATGCAGACGGTGTGAATGATTACGCAAAAGAGAATTTGCGTGATCTGCCCATTGAATTCACGCTTCTTGGAATGGAGCCGATTGAGTGGACACCCACACACACCTTCGCCGTAACAAGATTAATGGCGTGGGATCAGAATATCTACTGGTGGAGTGAGCTTGCCTACGCTTATCTGGAAGAAAAACTGGAACCAAACAGACTACAGGAACTTTTCCCCGAGTATAGCGATAACTATCCCACTACAATGAGTGACAATCAAAGCCGCGCCATTGCTTCTATGGTGATGCCGATGATTACCACCGAACAGAAACGAAGATCATTTTTGACGATGGAGGGTTCACAGTGGGGCAGCAACGCATGGGCTGTAAGCGGAGACAGGACTGACTCCGGACTGCCTATACTTGCCGGTGATCCCCACATGGGCTTAAGCATTCCCGGGTTCTGGTTTGAAATGCACTACAACACTCCCGAACAGTCCATCACGGGTGCTTCCATTCCCGGAGCTCCATTTATCATTTTAGGAGATAATGGCGACCTCGCCTGGACAATTACGAATATGATGGCCGACGTTCTCGACTTTTTTATTGAACAACCTGACGAACAGGAACCTGACATCTACATAGTTGATAGCAGAGGTGATACAGCCATAACCGAACCCTTCCAGTACCGAAATGAATTGATAAAGGTGAAAGATGGAGATGATGTTCTATTCAGGATTCGCCATACCCAAAATGGGCCGGTTATCAGTGATTTATACGACGATAATGAACTTTTAGATAACCGGGTTGTAACAATGGCCTGGACCGGCCATGAAGTCAGCCGGGAAGGCGAAGCGATTTACAACATGAACCGGGCTTCTGACATGGATCAATTTGAAGAGGCTGTTCGTGAGTTTAAGTCACCCGCCATGAATTTCACCTATGCCGATGCAGAGGGAAATATTGCGCTTTTCAGTGCCGGAAATGTTCCCGTCAGAAACTATAACCCTCTTCTTTTCAGGCGGGGTGATGATCCCACATATAGGTGGAACGGCTGGATCCCGTTCGATGAGCTTCCCCAGCTAAAAAATCCGGCAAGCGGATATGTGGCTCATGCCAACAATAAACTTCATACCGACAGCTACAGACATCACATCGGTTCATTCTGGGCACCCCCGTCACGCATAACAAGAATTCAACAGTTTCTGGAAGGCACAGACTCTTTGACTGTTACGGACATGCAGCAGAGGCAATACGATGTCTTTTCAGACCATGCACGAGAAATTACCGAAGAGATTCTCCCCATTCTCCGATCCGGTTCAGGTAACGAATTTTCCACCGTGCTTACCTACCTTGAGAACTGGGATTACAACTATCACCCTAACTCCACTGCAGCTACAATTTTTGATCTCTTTTTTCTGAACATTAGTCGAAATACTCTTTCTGATGATCTGGGTGAGGAAGCTTATGAGGCACTTATATCCTTGAATTATCTTCCAATACAGATCATGAGCAGACTCCTTACTTACAATAGCAGCTTTTTCAACATTCTGCATACCGATGAGATTGAGAGCCGTGAGGATATCATTCGCTTAAGCATGAGAGAAACGATTTCACAGCTGGAGAGCGAGTTCGGCAGCGAAACAATCAGCTGGAGGTGGGAAAACGTCAACCAGATCAGTTTAAAACCGCCCCTTTTTGCTGAGGCTGCAGCTGATCCCGGTGCACCCGGAATTTTCAGGATGATTGTTAACAACCTGATGAGTAAGGGCCCCTACCCTGTTCGCGGCAACGCGTTGACGGTAAACAAAGCACAATACAGCTGGTCAGATCCTTTTGAAGTAAACCTGGGGCCATCCATTCGACGAATTATCGATTTTTCCTCACCCGGCAGAAGCCTCTCCGTACTTCCAACCGGCCAGTCCGGTAATCCTCTGTCCACTCACTATGGCGACCAAACGGAACTTTGGCTGGATGGAAGATATCGTTACATATACAGAGACAGTACCTTTTTTCAGCAAACAAGCTATCAGACAATGCACTTGACGCCAATGCGTTAATCAAATTAAAACCGTTACCTGTTTCCCATTTGCCATAACCCTTTATGACCTACAAAAATATAATTCAGACCTTACAGTTACGGACCATCCCTGCCTTATCAATTATTGTTCTGATTGTAATTTTCTCGGCCTGTAAAACGAGTGAACCCGAATCGTATCGCACTGCAGCTGAACAACCTAATCTGCCCGAACCGGAAGAAGAGTTATCCGCTCCAGTTCAAGCAGTAACTGAGCCAGTGGATATCGATTCACTCCTTGAGTCTATGACTCTTCGTGAGAAAATCGGCCAGCTTTTCGTCTCACCGGCTTATGGCAGATTTACAAACAATAAGGATCCGCAACTTCTTCGATTGAAAAGACTGATTGAGCAATACCACCTGGGTGGAATCATCTTTATGCAGGGTGATGTATACGGACAGGCGATGCTTACGAACACACTGCAGGATCACTCCAAAATCCCGCTTTGGATTGCCCAGGACATGGAGTTTGGTGCTGCTATGAGAGTCAGCGGTACAACAAGGATTACACCGGCAATGGGAATTGCCGCTACGAACGATCCTGCCAACGCCTATCTGAAAGGCAAAATTACGGCCCGGGAAGCTTCGGCTTTAAACGTGAACCAGATTTTTGCCCCCGTACTGGATGTAAACAATAATCCTGAAAATCCGGTCATCAACGTTCGTTCTTTTTCTGCTGACCCGGATATGGTTTCTCTTTACGGTCAGTACATGATTGACGGAATTGAAAGTGAAGGTGTGATGGCCACTGCCAAGCACTTTCCCGGCCACGGTGATACCGATGTGGATTCTCACCTCGCACTTCCTGTAATCCGCCACGACTTTTCCCGAATTGATTCCCTTGAACTTCGTCCATTTCGTGAGACCATCAACAATGGCCTGCGAAGCGTAATGAGCGCTCATATCGCCTATCCGAACATTAGCCGCAACGGTGATCGGCCCGGCACAATGGATGAATCCATCCTGAACGATATTCTTATCGATTCACTCGGTTTTGAGGGGTTAATTGTTACCGATGGTTTGGAAATGAGGGGGATTGCCGATCACTACTCTCCCGGCGAGGCTGTGATCTATGCGTTAAGAGCCGGTGTGGATATGATGCTTATCAGTCCGGATGAAATGGCCGCAATTAATGAACTGACGCGAGCAGTGGAACGAGGTGAAATCCCGGAGGAACGAATCAACCGTTCAGTCCGAAAAATATTACAGCTCAAAAATGAGCAAGGTGTTTTTTCAAACCCAAAGATTGACCTGGATAACCTAAGCCGATCCATCAACACACCGGTCTATCAAAGTATTGCAGATCGCATTGCCCGAAATTCGGTTACGATTCTGAAAGATTCCAAAAACCTGTTCCCGATCCGGGAGGTCGATCATTTGAATATTTTGGCGGTAGCATTAGCCGATGACGAGTCCGGCTCAACAGGAAGCTCCTTTGCCAGGGAGCTCCGAAGATATCATGGCAACGTAAATTTTCACGTTCTGGACAGAAGAACCTCACTGGAAGAAAAAAATGACATTCTGGAAGCCGCAGATAATGCAGATCTTATCCTAATCGGTTCATTCATCATTGTCCGATCCCATCAGCCTATTCAGGTTCAGCCCGAACAGCTTCAGTTTTTGAGACAACTCATCAGCAGGCCCAGTCCGTCGGCATTAATTGCATTTGGCAACCCCTATGTTGTGCGTGATCTACCCAACGCGGATGCTCATGTAATGGCCTGGTCATCCAATATCAATCAGGTAAGGCAGACTGTACCTGCCCTATTTGGAGCATCTGATGTTGCCGGAAAACTTCCAATCAACATTCCCGGTATGTACGATATGGGTGATGGTCTGGAGTTTAATCAATCAAACATTCGATACGACTCTCCCGAGTCTGCGGGTATGAGTACAGAAAAACTGCTTCAGCTGGATATGGTTATGCAGGAAGCTATCGACGACTCCGTTTTTCCGGGAGGGGTTATTGGCGTGATGAGAAAAGGAGTCATGGTTTGGCAGCAGGATTACGGATATCACGATTATGATAAAACCCGGCAGGTTTCAAACAGTGATATTTATGACCTCGCATCCTTAACCAAAGTGGTTGCTACCACAACATCAATTATGAAACTGGTTGATGATGGCCGAATTGACGTACAGGATAAAGTTGCTAAGTATATACCTGAGTTTGATACCGATGAAAAGAGAGAAATTACGATCGAGCAGCTGCTGATTCACACTTCCGGTCTGCCGGCATTTCAGGTTTATGTAGATGAACTGAAAACACGCGAAGAGATCGTAGACGCTGTTAGGAACGAACCGTTGATCAACAAACCGGGTAAAGAGTACGTTTACAGTGATTTAGGGTTTATTCTGCTTGCAGAAATCGTTGAGGAGGTTTCAGGGCTTAGAGTTGATCGTTATGTGCGGAATAACTTCTATTATCCGATGGGGATGAAATCCAGCTTTTTCAATCCGAAAAATGTCGGTCGGTGGATTAGCAACCGAATTCCACCAACAGAAATTGATACTACGTACAGAAACGGGTTGGTTCAGGCGGAAGTTCACGATGAGCGCGCCTGGTTCATGGATGGAGTTGCAGGCCATGCCGGCCTCTTCTCTTCTGCCGATGATCTTGCTAAACTTGCGTTTCTATTTTTGAATAACGGCCATTTTGGCGGCGTGGATTACTTAAGCTCTGAGACCATAAAATATTTTACCGAACGCCGATCTCCAATCAACCAGAGAGCCTACGGATTTGACCGTAAAAGTGAGGGATTCAGTACAGCGGGTCAACTTACCGGACCCAACTCATTTGGGCATACCGGATTTACCGGCACAAGTTTCTGGATCGATCCTGACGAAGAAATTGCTATTATACTATTAACAAACCGGGTCCACCCGTCTCGAACATATGGCAGTACAATCAGCCGAGTTCGCGCAAGGATTGCGGATACAGTTATGGAAGCCATAGAACACTGATTACTGGCCAATAGGATTTGACAACATGAATAGTTATTCACCTTACTCCGAAATTGAAGAATATTGCCTTATAGAAGGCAAAACGGGGATGTTTTATCCCGGTGTGAGGGTTGAAAACATCTCATTTCCTTTGTCGATATCTGCTATTCACAGCGCTATTTGCAGCTGTCTTGCCAATGGAGATCAGCCGGTGTCTGTCTACCAGGAAGAACCGCTGTCAGAATTGACCGATTATTGGAAACTCGAGTTTGAGATTGAGTACAGGTCTAAACTGCCGGATTCTCCATCCTTATTTGATCCTCTGTTACCCGCTGATATTGATCTTTTAAAAACTCTTGAAGATTTAACGGAAAACTGCGTGACCCCCCACTCCTCCTTTCCGGTTTCTGCACTTCTCGAAACAGACAACGGTTATATCCCCGGAGTGAATGTTGAAGTTAGCGCGTGGAGCCTAGGACTTTGTGCAGAACGTACAGCGATAAGCAGAGCCATCACAGCCGGCTACGCAGATAAACTGGGCCGCCTGCATATCTACGCTCCGTTAGGGGACTTTAGCAGTCCCTGCGGCGCGTGCAGGCAGGTTATGGCAGAGTTTATACCTCGACAGCAAGTTGTGCTTCACCATGGCAATCAAACAACATCAAAACATTTTGTAAAAGACCTGCTGCCTAACGGTTTTACGGGCAGCTCATTAAGAAAGAAAAAATGAATTTTTTAGTAGTACTCGATTTCGACCACCTCGACAATGGAATGTTTCTCACCGCTTTTGCAAGATCACTTGCTCAAAAAAAAGAGAGCGGTATCATCATACACAGCGATAGCGAATATACCGATCGACTCATCCAAACCGGCATGATGCGGGAAGATGCAAGACTAAGAGCCATAAAGGATTTAAACCACAGATTGATTGCACTTTTTGCCGATCAAGGGGTTTCAACCATTGGGGTAAATGGTCATCAAAAATCTCTGATCCAATGGGTCGATAATGAGATACGAATCAATCAGGATCAGATCAGACGTTTCCCCTCACAGCCGATGCTTTTAATTTCCGGACTTGCGGAAGACCTCTCCGGTGAATCACCAAAACCACTTCCGTTACCCGACTTGGCTCTCTCATTTCAGAAGAGTTTTGATATTGAAGAAGTGGTTGTATTTAGTATGGATGAAAGCTCATCCATTATAAAAGGGAATTTTCCTCAAAGCATTATTCCGTCTGAAAAAGAGGAGTCTTTTTTAGAGAAACATGTACCTGAAAGTTTCAGGAGTTTTAAACACAAAATTCAACTTCACACTCCTGATACATTTTAAATTTAAAATCGAAACTATCGACGGAAATTATACTTTACTGAGCACACAAAATCAGGCGGTTTATTTTCCATTAATTTAAAGATCCGTAAATCCACTAATAAGTGCCTCTTTAGGAATGAAACATTCCGGACAAATATGCCTTAAAGAATTAGAATGTGGGTTTGTTTGTAAATAAAAAGCAAAAAAACAGTTTTTTATTTGCCCATTTATCAACCGTTACATAGTTTTGTAGCGAATTCCAGCAATAATTTGCATAAACGTTAACTAACTAAAGGAGTTATAATGAGCAGAATTGAACAAGTAAAAAATATGGTTGCTGAACTGGAAGACGACATGAACAAGTTCTACGAGAAGGGAAATAAAGCAGCCGGAACAAGAGCCCGTAAGCAACTGCAAGAGCTCAAAAAAGTTTCTCAGGAAATTCGTCTTGAAATCCAGGATATGAAGAACTCTGGTAAAGTTTAAAAGTCTCTTTTTATATGACTTTGAAGCCGCTTTTCTGAAGCGGCTTTTTTTATTTAAAAAAAGTTCAGAAAAGTTTTGTACTTCGCTTGACATAGGATGAATTAACCCCTTATATTTGTGCCCGTTCGATACGAGTTACGTATCTAACAATTGTCACTCCTCGGTAGCTCAGTGGCAGAGCAGTTGACTGTTAATCAATTGGTCGTAGGTTCGAATCCTACCCGGGGAGCTTAAAGCCAATCAACATATGTTGGTTGGCTTTTTTTGTTTTATGGAATATTACCTCTACATACTCCGATCAGAAGTCAAGGAAACCTACTACATAGGATTGTCCAATAATCCGGAAAGGCGGCTACATTTTCATAACACCGACGATCGGAAAGCACACACCAGCCGATTTCGGCCTTGGAAACTTGTATACTCCCATGCATTTGATTCCAAAGAAAATGCCATGGCTG
>LKNA01000134.1 GCA_001564065.1 Chitinophagaceae bacterium T5-Br10_B2g13 | reverse complement strand
TTAGCTAAGTTCAATAAAGACAACAGGCAAAAATTCTAAGTTCGACAGACTTCTATTTAAGTGCACATTTTTTTGCTATATTGTAGGCTTGTAAACAAAAATCTACCTAAGTATTAGGTTTTATTAGTCTAAATCGGTGAGATTATTGTGATTATTTAGGATGTTATACGGTAATTGCTAAATAATCTACTATTTCCACTTGTCACTTTAAATACACTCTTTTAAATACCATTACTATGAAAATTGATCAGTCATCGGAAATGCCACTTTATAAACAGATTGAAAATTATCTCAGAGAGGAGATATCCAGTGGCAAATACAATGATGGAAGTTTTTTGCCTCGCGAACAGAAACTGGCCAATCAATTTGGCGTTTCAAGGAACACTGTTAGGCAGGGTATAGTCAATCTTGTAAATGAAGGGATACTTAAAAGAACCGCGGGAAAAGGGACTGTCTTAGCAGAACGAACGATTACCACCAAGCTTTCCGAATGGCACAGCTTTCGAAATGAGATGCAAAAAAAAGGTATCGTATTAAAAGATTATATGGTAAATGCAGAATTTGAGTATGCTCCTGATGAAGCTTATGAAAAGCTTAAAGTGGATAGTAATAAAAAGCTTTTTAAGCTGGAAAGGTTACGGGGTGATAAGGTGGCTCCATTCGTCTATTTTATTTCGTGGTTTCATCCAAGAATAAAACTTAATGAACACGAAGACTATACTAAATCTCTTTATTCTATTCTTGAAGAAGAAAATTCAATTGTTCCCATATATTCAGAAGAAGAATTGGATGCTATTGAAGCAGATGAGAAAATTGCAGAATACTTGCAGATAGAAAAACAAAAACCCATTCTTTTCAGAAAAAGGCTGGTTTCAGACGTAGGTGAACGTCCCATAGAGTTTAATCTTGGTTACTACCGGAGTGATAAGTTTACATACTCAATACGCTTCGAAAGGAAGTAAATTAGTAATAATTTAAGAATTTAACTGTACCTTATTCAAATGTACAGGCATTTAAACAATTTACTAAATGGATTACTATGTAGCTCTTGATATTGGTGGAAGCCATATAACCTCGGGACTGGTCAATACTCAAAAAAAAGAAGTTGAAAATAATAATTATAAGACTGTCGATAGTAATGCGTCTGCAGATCAAATAATAGACAGTATTACTAACAGCATTATTGAAGTATCAAATAGGCTAGCTTCTTCTCAAAAAGTTAAAGGGATTAGCATTTCGATACCGGGACCGTTTGATTATAGTAGAGGAGTTAGCCAGATAGAAGGATTGAAGAAATTTGACTCTATATTTGCACTTGATTTCAAAGCAAGTCTGCTAAATAGGCTGCTTCAAAAAAATGTTCTCATCAATGAGATAACTTTTTTAAATGATACTCAGGCTTTTCTGTTAGGAGTGTTAAATAAAGAGAATATTCATTCAGATAACATACTGGCATTAACAATTGGAACAGGGGTTGGAAGTGCCAGTTATTCTAACGGAGACATATTTTCTGGGCTGATGAATGATAATTACTTATATGATCGTAAATTTAAAAATGGTAGAGCGGAGGATTATTTTTCCACAAAATGGTTTTTGAAACAAGCGTCAGAAATAGGTATCGGCGATAGTAAAGGAGTAAAAGAACTTTCAAAACAGGTAGAGACAACATCCGGTGTTAAGGAGATTTTTGACCAATTTGGGAAAAATCTTGCAGAATTTTTAAATGGATTGATCAGTCAGAAAGAAGTTGATCGAATTGTATTTAAGGGTGAGATTTTTAAGTCTTTTCATTTGTTTGAAAATTCGTTTAACGGGCATTTCTTAAATGATGTGGAAGTTCATATTACTGATAAAACGTCAGAGTATTCACTCTTGGGTGCTGTAATTCATCATCAAAATGAAATGAGAGAGAATAAAAAAAATATCCGCAACTCTATATCTCCTGTCCTTCCTGCCAAAAAATCGATAAGTGAGACTGCGGGGTATGATATATACCCTACACATTCGATTGGCAGTAAGAAAATAAAAATCGGGTATAAATCATTGATGGATTTTATCTCTGAACAAGAGTCTAATATAATAACAATTGATGGCAATGTTGGTACTGTTTGGGATGAGGTCGTTACTCAATTAAACAATGAGTTCACAGCAGCAGGAATAAATGTAAATTGGTATTGTGTTGATGCAGCAACTAAAACTGAGGAGAGTATAGCTTCAATGCTCAAGGGATATTTGGGCGGCGATGATCCCTTATTTGGTTATAATTATCCTGGCACATTAAAAGATTTTTTTGATGACCAGTTACTTAGTAGGATTTCATCAAACGAAAATGTTGTTTCAATAATTTATGGTACGGGTGCAGCACTTGCCGGATGGGATGGCCAAATAGTATATATTGATCAGCCGAAGAATGAAATTCAGTATCGTTCAAGATCAGGTTCTGTTACAAATATTGGTGCATCCGAGGCTGAAGATGAAAAGAAGATGTATAAACGGTTTTACTTTGTGGATTGGCCGGTTTGCAATAAGCATAAGCAGATCCTGTTGAAAGATATTGCAGTTGTAGTAGATGGCCAACGCCCCGGAACCATTACCTGGATGAAAGGTGAAGTACTTAGAGATGGACTAGAAAAGTATGTAAAAAATCCTTTTCGCGTGAGACCATGGTTTGAGCCTGAAGTATGGGGTGGTCAATGGATGAAAGAAAAGTTTAACGGGTTGAATAGACAAGCCGAAAATTATGCCTGGTCATTTGAAATTATAGCTCCCGAAAATGGTATAATTTTTGAAAGTGATGGCGCTATGTTGGAGGTAGGCTTTGAATTTTTGTTATATCACAATAATGAAGCGGTTCTCGGACAACACGCTAAAGAGTATGGCTATTATTTTCCATTGCGATTCGATTATCTCGACACAATGGATGGTGAAAACCTCTCTTTACAGTGTCATCCAAAGTTGAAATACATTAAGCAAAATTTTGGTGAACAAATTGCACAGGATGAAACCTATTATATTCTGGATGCTGAGCCTGATGCAGAAGTTTATCTTGGATTTCAGGAGAACGTCACATCAAGTGAATTTCAGAAGGTTTTTGAGGAGTGTGAAAAAAGTAGTAAAAAAATAGATGTTGAACAATATGTGCAGATTTTTCCTTCAGAAAAACACGAATTGTATCTGATTCCAGCAGGTACTATTCACTGTTCCGGGAAAAATAATTTGGTACTGGAGATTAGTAATACCCCCTATATTTTTACATTTAAAATTTATGATTGGCAGCGACTTGATCTCGATGGAAATCCTAGAACTCTTAATGTAGAAAGGGCATTAGAAAATCTGGACTTCGGTCGAAAAGGAAATTTGATTAATAAAGAATTCATCAGTGTACCCAAAACCATAGAAGAAGGCGATAGCTGGAAAATCATCAACTTGCCAACCCATGAAAAACATCTATACTCGGTGCAACGCTTGGAGTTTGAAAATTCTATTCAGGTACAGACGGAAAATCGGTTTCATGTCTTGAATCTGGTTGAAGGAGATTCCGTACAGATTATTAGTAAAAATCAGAGAAGAAAAATACGCTATGCGGAAACTATTGTTGTCCCTGCAGCCACCAAGCAGTACGAGATAAAAAACTGCACGAACAAGACAGCTAAAGTGGTAAAAGCCTTCATGAAATAGCAGGCATATGTTTAAAGGGAATGTAAAAAATCTTGCTCTGATTACGCAAAATGCTACAACTAGAGGTTTTCTGTTTGGATTTGATATGTCAATCATTTGAGGATACTTAACCTTTGTTCATTTGTAGTTTGAATTAACTGCATCTCAAAAGGGCTGGTTTGTCTAATCTGCATTGCATGGGTGTATACTTGGTGTGGCAGTATCGGGTGAGTATAGTGACTACCTTGGACGATGGTTAGCAATGATAGCTGCCGCTTTACTCTTTTTTTTCTCAGCAGTTCCTACTACTACTGGTCCATGTTTTACATTGCTAATATTAGCCCGATTGTAAGGGGAAGTTGCTGTAGCATGTGTCGCATCTAAGCAAACGGCGGGTGAATGAAGTGTTCTTTAAGAAAACTACGCAAGAGCTTGGTTTGGCCAGCGAGGTTGAGGTGCGCAGTTATGCCGCCTTAAGAGCCCATAACTGTATCGTGTATCAACGGTATATGATGATGGCCTATTATCGTCTCTAGCAAACCGACGACAAAACCATTCCGGGCTTGTTACATGCCTTTTTCGAGGAACTGAAAATCATGAGCATGCAGCTTCTTTTGCAAATCATTTGTTTAGAGCTTATTGATTTACTATCGGGGAAGGGGCATGAGTAAGTGTGCGGACAGGTGGTAGAGTTAATTACCCATTTCTATGGCAGACACACTATACTGTCCAGCTATTCGGCAGAATTACAGCCTTTCAGCCAACCCCGAAAGTTGAGTTTTCATTGGAAATGCTAAACGCTTGATTTTGGGGGTTCATCAAAATGTTCACTCGACGTAGTTGCAAAATTTTCTATACGAATTCTGCTGGAAGTTAAACCGCCGTTATCAACTGCAAAAACAGTTTGACTGGCTTCTGCATGCTTCTTTACAGCACCGGTGGTGTTAATTTGTTATAGAAACTGGATACTCCTTATAAAAATTATAGATCGATTAGATATTATAGTAGTTTATAACGATTAATTTGTGTGAACATTTGCACATGCTGAAATTTTTCTTTATTTAAACTTATTAGTGGATGCCAGAGAATGTACAGTTAACCGGTACGACAAACATGGGCTTAACATTATACCCTATTTAAATGTCTTTATGGATCTGTATGAGCGCCATGGAGTAGAGATTTCATCAGGCCAATGATATTATCAGTGCTAGTGCAGGTGATGATCCTCAGGATGTTTTCACATAGTGGACGCATGATGATCTGGACTTAATGCTGGTATTTATGATATATAAATATATTAATTTTAAAGTAAAATTCAGTAAATAAAAGAACGATATTATAAACCAAAATTAATTAGTAAACATTATATGATTATAAATATAAAATCAGTATTAACTATAATGGCACTTTTTTTTATTCAGCTTTCTTTTTCTGGATACAGCAACCAATCTAATTCAGATGAAAATCAAGAAAGTGAATGGATCTCACTTTGGGATGGAGAAACATTTGATGGCTGGAATGCAAGTGAAAATCCTGACTCATTTACAATTGAAGATGATAAAATTGTCGTAGATGGGCCCCGAGGTCACTTGTTTTATGAAGGGCCTGTAGGAAACGGAGGAGATTTTAAGAATTTTGAATTCAAGGCAGACGTTTATACCTATCCTAAAGCTAATTCAGGTGTATTTTTCCATACACAATACCAAGAGGAGGGATGGCCGCAGTACGGCTATGAAGCCCAGGTAAATGCTACTCACGATGATCCCCGCAAGACAGGGAGTATATATGCGGTAAGTGATGTGATGGATGATGCGCCTCATGATGATTATGAATGGTTTAATTATCATATCATTGTTCAAGATAAAAACATAGTTATTAAAGTTGATAATAAAATTGTCATGGCTTACCACGAGCCAGAGGACAGGGAGGGTACAATAAAACTGGATCGTGGCACAATTGCTCTGCAGGCCCATGATCCTGACAGCCGTATTTATTTTAAGGATATAAAAATTCGCATACTTTCAGATTGAACGGATAATAATTGTATACATAAATCTGTCATGCAATGTAGATGTTTTCAAAAATAAGATAACTTTTGGATATGAGTTTAGAAATCAAGACTTCAGATGATATATATGATGTCGTAATTGTAGGGTCGGGAGCAGGTGGAGGAATGGCCGCCAAGATACTGGGTGATGCAGGCCTTTCGGTAGCCGTGTTGGAAGCCGGTGGGGATTATGACCCGGCCAAAGAAGAGTATCGCACCCAGCTTCGCTGGACTTGGGAATCTCCCCGGCGGGGAGCCAATACCGTACGGCCTTTTGGCGATTTCCATGCCGATAGGGCGGGCGGTTGGGAAATAGACGGAGAACCCTATACCAGGACCAGCGGTACGGAATTCGATTGGTTTCGTTCTCGCCAGCTGGGTGGGCGAACCAACCACTGGGGGCGTATATCCCTGCGGTTTGGTCCGAAGGATTTCAAGCGAAAAGATCAGGACGGGTTAGGGGAAAACTGGCCGATCGGTTATGAAGATATCAAGCCTTATTACGACAAGGTGGACAAGCTGATTGGTGTATTTGGTACCAATGAGGGGCTGGAAGACGATCCCGACGGATTTTTTCTACCTCCTCCAAAACCGCGCCTGCATGAGCTATATATCAAAAAAGGAGGAGAGAGAGCAAATATACCTGTCATACCAATGCGCATGTCGGTGCTTACTCGCCCGGTAAATAACCAGCGGGGCGTTTGTTTTTACTGTAATCAGTGTAGCCGTGCCTGTAATGCCTATGCCGACTTCTCATCAGGTACTTGTTTAGTACAGCCTGCAATGCAGAGGGGAAAAGTTAATTTGTATACTTTAGCGATGGTACGTGAGGTCACGACGGATGATGCAGGAAAAGCTACCGGAGTTATTTATGTGAACAAAGCAGATATGCAGCACCATCATGTGAAGGCCAGGTCAGTAGTTCTTGGGGCTTCAGCCTGCGAGTCTGCGCGGATACTGCTCAATTCCAAATCACCAGCACACCCTGATGGACTGGCCAATGGAAGCGGAGTTGTTGGTCGCTACCTGCATGATTCAACGGGTGCCGGAAGAAGTGCAATTTTACCCGAACTAATTGACAGAGAGCGCTATAATGAGGATGGCGTTGGAGGGGCTCATGTTTATTCGCCGTGGTGGCTGGATAATGCAAAACAGGATTTTCCAAGAGGTTATCACCTTGAATTTGGTGGAGGTATGGGTATGCCGATGTATGGTTTTGGTATGAATATGGAGGTAATAAGGCAATACATCAAAGATGAAATGGGGAATCCCTCTCCGAACGGCGGATACGGAGCCGGTTTAAAGCGTGATATACGGAAAATTTATGGATCAACCGTGGGTGTGGTTGGCAGGGGTGAAAGTGTGGCTCAGTATGATAATTACTGTGAAATTGATCCGTATACGGTAGATAAATTCGGAATTCCGGTCCTTCGGTTTCATTATAACTGGACTGATCATGAGGTTCGCCAGGCAAAACATATGCAGGACACCTTTGAGGAACTCTTGACGAGTATGGGTGGGGAGTTGCTTGGTGAAAAAGCCGGAGCAGATACGCAATACGGGCTTGAAGCTCCGGGGCGAATCATTCATGAGGTTGGCACAACCCGTATGGGGGATGATCCGGATTCATCAGTATTAAATGAATATGGTCAGGCTCATGAGTGCGACAATCTGTTTGTTGTGGATGCGGGAACGTTTGTCTCCCAGGCCGACAAAAATCCTACATGGACAATTCTGGCACTTTCCTGGAGAACATCTGATTATATCATCGATCAGATGAAAAAAGGTTCAATTTAATTTTTTTTATTACACCTACATAAAGCATTATGAACAACAGGCAGGAAATGTGATGTTTGTTTAGTTACTCAAAATACTTTACATGAATTTTAGCTATTAAATTAATTAAGGTAAATATATATGAATAGAAGAGAGCATTTAAAATTGCTTTTAGCAGGTTCAGCAGGAGCTGGATTATTTCTGAGCACAACAGGTTGTAGTACTGAGGACATTGAAGAAAGTGAGAGAATTATTGCAGAGAATAGTGGGAATTACGGTCGCACTGAAGTAGAAATGGCCTATAACGAGCGTCTCAAAAGCGAAACCTTTTTTACTACTTCTGAACATCAAATGGTTGAGATGCTCAGTGATATAATTATACCTGTGGATGATATTTCGGGAGGTGCCACGGAGGCAGGGGTAGCAGATTTTATTGAGTTTATGATGAAGGATATACCTTCCTACCAGATACCTGTTAGAGGGGGACTTATGTGGCTCGATAATGAATGCCGAAAACGGTTTAACAAACCGTTCCTTGAATGCACAAGCACAGAACGGACTCAAATGATTGACGAAATCGCCTGGCCTGAGCAGGCTGTTGAAGAAATGGGGTATGGTGTAAGATTTTTTAATCTGATGCGAAATCTTGTTTCAACAGGTTTTTTCACATCTCAGATGGGAATTCGGGATTTGGGTTATGCGGGCAATTCGCCTGGTTTCTGGGATGGTGTCCCGGATGAAGTATTAGCAGCTCATGGTCTTTCCTACGACAAAAAAACACTTGATGAGTGTCTACAGGTGGATGAAAGAAATAAGCTTGCGGAGTGGGATGAGTCTGGTAATTTGATTCGATAAATTAATTAGATAGAGAGAAAGAGTTTTGAGCTTTAGTGTATCTACTCATATTGTGATCTTATTTATATCAGGATGATAAACTTTTAAAAAGCCAATAGGAGAACTGATACCCATGGCCATATATCACCCAAATTAATACTTCAAAAATCTATAGACACTGTATCATCAATAACCTATGAATTTACCTTAAATTGAAGTACGTAAGTCAGGAAAAGTAAACCTGTTTAGGTCCTTTCAAATAAAATGCTTAAAGATTCAAAATCTAAATTCTCCCTGCCTGCCGGTGTTCTTAAATCCGCATAGATGTAGTTTCAACTAGAATGGAAATTGATTAGTAAGAGGAAGTTTCGAATAGAGAATTGTAGACAGCATGCCCTTACGTTCGTAGTCGATTTATTTACTGACTAAACTATTCGAGCAGGTGATAAGTACTAAATGAGTGCTATGAGACTTCGTGCAGGGCTCGAAACGGCACTGGCATTTAAATACCAATTTAATTTTAAGTACAATCATAGGTTTTCTTAGCCAACATCTGGAAAATACATTGATCACTAAAGAGCTGAATAACGTGCATAAACACCATCTTGCTGTTTTTCTTTTATACTTTCAGTGTAGATTTTGTACTCTCCAGCTCACCATGCGAACCAGGTAACAATTACGATAAGAATAGCGTTATTTTGAGTAGATTCTGGCTCGTCAGTACAGATTAAATCCGTGACACTAAGAGTGGATGCATATATTCAAGTGGTAATAATTACCCTTTGATTTAGGTATTTTCCTTATCAAATTTTGACAAGATATACACCCGACCAGAGTGGACATTTTGCCACAATCAATATCTAAATA
>LKNA01000045.1 GCA_001564065.1 Chitinophagaceae bacterium T5-Br10_B2g13 | reverse complement strand
CGAAGGTAAAACATTCAAGGCGCAATTGATGAGGTCTCTTGAAGAAAACGAGCATCTCCATGAAAAAAATCTGGTACATCATTTTTATAAACATTTGGAACCTTTTTTAGTAGATAAATAGGGGGTAATTTCCTGTCTCCGGAGTTTGAGATTTACCGGATAGTGATTCTCTAAATACTAATAAAAGCCGTTTATTTATAGAAACAATTAATTTAAAATCTTGTCTTCAAATTATTTTACAAGACTTTCAACCGCATTCAACATATATAGGATCATAGCTGTCCAAAACGTTTTGGCATTTGTGGAAAATATGCATTTCAGCTCGTTTAGGACAGGTTTTTTCATCTCTTCAAGTTCAATCCCCCCATTCAAATAAATGTGCCTGTTTGTAGATGGATTCAACAGGCTGCCCGGGTGGTTCAAAGGGAGTGTCCATCAGTTTTGTCAGATCTACCTTCACAAAGAGGTTTAGACGCAAAAACGCCACCATATTTGACAGGCACCAGGAATACTTTGCACAGGCTTTCAGGTACTTTAAAATCAGCATCGTAATCATTGCTGTCCAAATCTGAATGAGTACGGCATTGGCCGATGTTCCCAGAAACGATTTGATTTTCAGCATCTGTTTGATCTCTTTAAAGAAGATCTCGATCTCCCAGCGGGCTTTGTAGAGCTCACAAATCGTGTTTGCTGTCCAATTAAATTGATTAGTAATCAGCTCAATGGTTTGATCTTTTTCGGAATCGTAGACGACTACTCGCCGTAGTTTGGCGGGATATTTTTCATACGTCGGACGATGAGTTAACTCAATGTATTCATCAACCAGGATGTGTTGGTGGCGTTCGTCAGGCAGGGAGCGCTCGTCTCCCCGCTTAAACTTCACGGATTGCTTGAGGCGGATCACAAAATAACTCCCCTCGGTCTTCCACCGGCCACCGGTAGAGGGTCGGAAAGTCCACATAGGCCCGGTCAGCCACGACAACCGCATCGGCAGGTAGCGACAACGTCTTGGCAACGGTGGAGTCGTGGGGCTTCCCATCGGTCATGTGGACATACACAGGCAGGCACCCATCATAGTCCAGCAACGTGTGCAGCTTGATCGCTCCCTTTTTCTTACGGAATTTGGCCCAGTCATATAAACTCAGGCAAAGGCTGATAGTGGTTGAGTCCAGCAGCAGGATCTTACTTTTGATCTTAAAGCGAGTTTGCTTGAACCGGGCTATTCCACTGAGCTTTTTCATCATCTCGAAGTAATAGTCTCTGAACAGGTGCCAGTCGCGATGCTGGTTTTGATACGACAACGAGGATTTACATGGGGCGCGGGTCACACCCAAATGATTGAGGTTTCCACTGGCCGATTGCAGGCCATTACACACATCGCGAAGGGAGTTCAATTTCGAGAATTGGCAAAACAGCATAGTGACCAGATGCGTCCAGCTGTTAATGCCTTTCGAATGTTTGTCGGTGTCATGTTGGTTGACCAGTTTTGTGAAACTAAAGCGGTCTACCGTCTGCATAATTTGGGCAAATAATGTTACATTCTTCATAGCCAGTGATGTTTTAGGTTGGGTTGGACCTCCTAAAATAACAAAGCCCCCGGCTTCGGGGCTTTCACTGGCTATTTTTTTTAAACGTTTTGGACAGATGTGATATAGGATAATTTACCAAAATACGGCTACCCAGTTGTTGAGTCCTTGCGTTTTGAAATGATAGCCTCGTTCATCAAGTACAAAAGTAGCTCTTTTACAAAGCTGCACAGGTAATCCCACAGGGAGCTCGAAGCATCACAGATGGAACTATTCTATAACTTTCATCAATGATCAGCTATCTTGGATATTCCGGTGATACTGCCCCATTCCGGGCATATTGATCCCTCTTAGGTTTGGATTTTGGGGAACAGGGTCCTATGACAACATTACAGTTTTTTTTCTCAGACTTTCTCCTGTCAATTCGACTCTGTGGGAGGTATGGATCAGCCGGTCTAAAATAGCGTCGGCAATTGTCTCTTCAGCAAACAAATCATACCAGCTGGCGACAGGCAACTTACTGGCAATGATGGTGGCCCGGCAGGCGTGGCGATCTTCCGTCAGATCCAGGCTGTGTTGCTGGCCAAAGGTTGTCAGTCCGAAGTCATCGAGGATCAGAAGGTCGGTATTAGCTAATTTCTCGAAAAACTTAAGATTGGTTCCTTCCAAACGAGCCATTTTAATCTCGATCAGTAGCTTTTGAAGGTTTACACTTCCAGCATATCCCTTCCCCGCATCAGTGAAAAAATATTGCTTTCGGGCTCTACTTTTCTACTTCACTTTTTACTCCAAGATGTTCCACCATTCCGTCGTTTCTACCGGGTTACTTACATTGATTGCAAAATGTTCAACTTCGCATTTAAGTCCAGTTTACATTTAAATTCGATTACAATCAGATTTTCGGGCTGTCAATCATTCTTTGGCGTGAGAGATCAATTAGAATAATTGTGTGTAAATAACCAAAATAATATATAAGTTGTGCAATCGATTACATTACGAATTTAAACAACCCTAGTTATGTCTATAAAATACACAGTAAGGTTCGCAACAAATCCTGATGATTTTGATCTGTATGATGCCGGTCAGATTAGGGACAATTTTTTAATGCCAGACCTATTTTCCGATGGAGATATCAATCTGGTTTATACTCATTATGACCGATTCATTGTAGGCGGAATAAAGCCAGGAAACTCACCACTTGAACTTGAAACCATCCCTCCACTCAAAGCCGATCAGTTTTTAGACCGCAGAGAAATTGGAATCATTAATGTTGGTGAAACAGGAACAGTGGTAGTTGATGGAGAAGAGTATACCCTCGATTTTAAAGAAGCTCTTTATGTAGGGAAAGAAGCTGGCAAAGTTGAATTTAAGAAGAATGATGGAAAACAGCCGCTGTTTTATCTGAATTCAACCCCTGCCCACAAGTCTTATCCGACGAAAAAAGTCACTCAAGATGATGCCGAAATTGTTGAACTTGGTTCCCTGCAAACATCCAATCACAGAGTTATCCGGAAACTGATTGTTAACAGTATTGTAAAAACCTGTCAACTTCAGATGGGGATGACACAGCTCGAGGAAGGAAGTGTTTGGAATACCATGCCGCCACATGTGCATGACCGACGAATGGAAACCTATTTTTATTTCGAACTGCCGGAAGATCAGGTCGTCTGCCACTTTCTTGGAGAGCCTGACAACACACGTCACATCTGGCTTAAAAATCGACAGGCAGTGCTATCTCCCCCATGGTCAATACATTGTGGATCTGGAACAAGTAACTACACCTTCATTTGGGGAATGGCTGGAGAGAATCTTGATTATAGCGACATGGATAAAGCCAAACCCACAGACCTTCGATAATTTGATTTGTATTAAACTAAACCAACACCAATTATGAGTTCACTTTTTGATTTATCTGGTAAACGAGCACTTGTGACGGGAGCTACTCACGGTCTCGGAATGGCAATGGCTAAAGGCCTCGCAGAGGCTGGAGCAGAACTTATCATTAACGGTACCACTCCCTCCCGTATGGAAAAAGCTGTTGGAGAATATGAAAGTGAAGGCCATACTGTTCACAGTTTTATCTTTGATGTAACCAATGAACACAAAGTTCGGGAACACGTCGATAAAGTGGAAAAAGAGATCGGACCAATAGATATCCTGGTCAATAATGCAGGGATTATTAAACGCGTTCCGCTCAAAGACATGGATGTGGAGGAATATCGAAGGGTGATCGACGTAGACTTAGTGGGACCCTTTTTGATGGCCAAACATGTTGTTCGTCATATGATTCCCCGCAAGGAAGGTAAAATCATAAACATCTGTTCGATGATGACGGAACTCGGCCGCGATACTGTTGGCGCCTATGCCGCTGCCAAGGGTGGACTAAAAATGCTCACAAAAAGTATGGCAACCGAATGGGCTCGCTACAACATACAATCGAATGCCATTGGGCCAGGATATTTTGCCACTTCACAAACAGAGCCTATTCGAAAAGATGGCCACCCATTTAATGAATTCATAATTAACCGAACACCAGCCGGCCGCTGGGGAGATCCCTCCGACCTAGCAGGAGCCGCTGTTTTTCTATCTTCTAAGGGCAGCAATTTTGTAAACGGACAGGTAATATACGTTGATGGCGGTATTTTGGCTACGATTGGCAAACCAGCTAACGAATAATGATTTTTACAGATCATCATTAAAGCACTGGTAGCTTTTTTATTTCTTTGGCTGTAACCGCTCTGTTGCTGATTTCATGTAGCATCATGGGGATTCTGCCCATAACAGAATCTCTATCTCAATTCCGCTGGACAAAGAGAAGATGGATAAACCTGTCTTTATTACTCAAATTTAACTTGAAAAGCTTACCGGTACAGTCCCGAAAGGATTGTTGCCGGTATCTTAAACGATTTGGACGAGCTTCTGGCATGGCAGGGATATGGCTTAGACCTCGATATAAAATGGGACGAGCTATTAACACTTCAATTTGCCAGATTTCAAATGGATAGCCCCCAGATGGAAAAATGAGAAAGTAGGATTTTGAAATGAACTACCTCGGGGCAAAGCCCACGAGGTATCAATGTAAAACCACAACCATTTACTCAAATATGAAGTTTATTCTGGGTTGTCACCCTTCTCCTGAATAGATGCCTGCAGCAAAAGGGGCACATTTATCGTTTCCGACCCAGAGGGTCGGGGAATTGAACCACTTATGATTATTAAGAACGCTGTGTTCAAGTCATTAATGCAACAGCGCGGTGTTTAAGGGTATACAGCTACTGAAATGCATCATATTTTTATTGCTGTTTACTGAAAGGAAACTTATTTAAAAAAACAACTCAATTGCATATCAATGAATTTCCGGGTGAGTACGGTTAAATGAAGAAGAAAAAAACAACGATCTATGATATAGCAAAGCACCTTGATGTTACCGCTTCAACAGTATCCCGTGCGCTGAAAAACAACTCCCGCATCAGCGATGCAACAAAACTGTTAGTTCGTGAAACAGCAAAAAAACTCAATTATCAACCCAACAATATTGCCGCCGCGCTACGAAAAGGGAAAAGTAATGTGGTAGGAATAATCATCCCCATGGCAGACAGGAATTTCTTTGCTTCTATTATCCGTGGCATCGAAGAAATTGTAAATGATGCGGGATATAACGTTATTATCTGCCAGTCAAATGATTCAACCGAAAAAGAAATATCCAACATCGGTACCCTACTGGAATCCCAGGTTGATTGTATTATGGCGTCCTACGCAAAAAGCACAACCAACTTTGATCATTATAAAGAAATCGTTGACCGTGATGTCCCTCTCATTCTCTTTGACCGGCTTCATGAATCTCTGGATTCACTTGACGTAGATGCTGTGGTTATTGATGATTATATAGGTGCCTACAAAGCTACGCAACATCTTATAGACCAAGGATGCCGCAGAATTGCACACTTTTCTGGCCCTGAACATGTCAGCATCTATAAAGAACGAAAGCGTGGCTACGAGGACGCACTTATTCAAAATAATATTAGCCTTGATGAAAGTCTGATCCTTGAAAGTGATTTAAAACTGAAGGCTGGCAAAGATCTGACTGAAACTATTCTTCATTGGAACCAACTGCCGGATGCTATTTTTTCATCCAGTGATTATTCAGCCATCGGGGCAATGGAAGTGTTAAAATACAACCAGGTAAGAGTACCCGAACAGGTTGCAATAGTAGGGTTTAGTAATGAATCGTTTACTTCGTTTGTGGAACCTTCGCTTTCAACAGTTGATCAGCATAGCAAGAAAATTGGACAGTATGCGGCGAACTTGTTTTTAGATATCATGAAAAAAAGTAAAGGTGAGCATACTGCCACGAAGACCGTTTTATCACCTGAATTAATCATCAGAAAATCATCTTTGAAGTTGACATAATTTTAAAAACTTGACCAAACTAAGAAACGAACAGCTCACTTATGAAACCCTTTCTTACAAAAGATTTCTTACTTCAAACAGAGACTGCAAAAATCCTGTATCATGACTCCGCTTCCGATCAACCCATTATTGACTATCACTGCCATCTTCTACCTGCAGATATAGACAGTGATAAAAACTTTGCCAACTTGACAAAAATCTGGCTGGATGGTGACCATTACAAATGGCGGGCGATGAGAACGTTCGGCATCGATGAAAAATATATCACAGGTGACGCACCGGATAAAGAGAAGTTCCTAAAATGGGCGGAAACGGTTCCGTATACCGTTCGAAATCCGCTCTATCACTGGACACATATGGAGCTTAAAAACTATTTTGGAATTGATAAACTCCTGAGTCCGCGAACGGCAGAGGAGATTTATGATCAGTGTACAAAGGATTTGCAGAAAACGGATTTTAGTACAAAGTCAATCCTGAAACGGATGAATGTAAAGGTTGTTTGTACAACTGATGACCCGGTTGACAGCCTATCGCACCATCAAAATATCAAGAAAGATCCATTTGGTGTAAAAGTACTACCGGCCTTTCGACCTGATAAAGTCTATGCGTTTAATGATCCGGAAAAGTATAACAGCTATATCGATCAGTTAAGTGATGTAAGCGATATTGAGATCAAAACGCTGACAGACCTGTATGAAGCCCTTCATAAACGGATTAGTTACTTCCATGAAAATGGGTGTAAACTTGCTGATCACGGACTGGAAAAGATTTTCCATGCAAACCTTTCTTCTTCCGAATTACGTGATTCATTTATACAAGTTCGGAAGGGAAATAAACTGAGTGTCTACCAAAAGCATGGGTTAACATATGCCATCCTGATTGAGCTTGGGAAGATGTATGAAAATAAGAACTGGGTCCAGCAATACCATCTTGGAGCACTGCGAAATACCAACGAACGAATGCTTGACGAGCTGGGACCCGATACAGGATTCGATTCCATTGGTGATTTTTCTCAAAGCCGGAATCTTTCCCGGTTTCTGAATCAGCTTGATTCAACCAATCAGCTTGCAAAAACTATTCTCTACAATCTGAACCCGGCTGAAAATGAAGTGATGGCGGCAATGATCGGGAATTATAATGATGGCTCTGTGAAAGGAAAAATGCAATATGGATCTGCCTGGTGGTTTTTAGATCAAAAAGATGGGATGGAAAAACAATTGAATGCTCTCTCCAACCTTGGGCTCTTGAGCTGTTTTGTCGGGATGCTGACCGATTCAAGGAGCTTTCTCTCCTATCCCCGCCATGAATACTTCCGGCGGATACTCTGTAATCTCATCGGAGCCGATGTTGAAAACGGTGAGCTACCAAACGATCCTGAACTTCTCGGTGGAATTGTAGAAGATATCTGTTATAACAATGCAAACGAATATTTTGCATTTTAGATAGCGCAATTCTCTATGAAAAAAGTAATCACATTTGGCGAAATCATGCTTCGCCTCTCCCCTCCCGGCTATCTTCGATTTTCACAAGCAAATCAGTTTGACGTAAATTTCGAGGGAGCCGAATCCAATATTGCAGTATCTTTGACCAACTTTGGAGTCCCAACTGAACTTGTGAGCCGGGTGCCGGATAATGATATTAGTGACTCCGCTCTTAACGAGTTGCGAAAACACGGTGTGGGAATAAATCATGTAATATTAGGTGGTGAACGATTAGGAGTCTACTACCTGGAGAACGGTGCTGTGCATCGTGGTGGAAAAGTTATCTACGACCGTACGCACTCCTCGATATCGGCCATAAAAACAGGTATGAATGATTGGGAAGTGGTTTTTGATGGCGCGGAGTGGTTTCACTGGACAGGTATCACGCCGGCACTGTCTCAAAACGCTGCAGATGTGTGCAGGGAAGCGATAGAAGCAGCAAATAAGCTGAATATTACCATTTCTGTAGATTTTAATTTCCGTGCAAAATTGTGGAATTACGGCAAAAAACCATCAGAAGTTTTGCCGGAGCTGGTGAAAGGATGCCATATTATTATGGCTAACGAGCTGGATGCAGAACAACATTTTGGCATTCAACCGAAAAATAAAGAAGACCTTGAGTCGGGAGAGATGAACAGAGACGCTTACCTTTCAGTCTGCAGACAGTTGATGGATAAACTTCCAAATGCCAGAAAAATCATAACAACAAATAGAGAACCCATCAGTGCATCTCACAATAACTGGTCAGGTGTCTTATATAATGGTAAAGACTTTTTTGAATCTCCCACATACGAAATTACACATATCGTGGACCGCGTGGGGGGTGGCGATTCCTTCATGGGAGCATTGATTTATGGATTACTCACATTCAGGAACGATGATCAAAAGGCACTAAATTTTGCCATTGCGGCCTCCTGTCTCAAACACACAATTGTTGGAGATGTGAATTTAGTTACGGTGGATGAGGTGATGAAACTAATGAAAGGTGATGCATCTGGCCGGGTATCCAGATAGGATAAATTGACATCTAATCATCTTATTTGACCTCCAAGCTTTAGTTCCAATCGCCAACCGAACCAGACTTGAATAAAATGTGGTTGACTCTAACCCTCTTATCTCTTCTGAAAGCGCTTATCAAAAATGACTCTGATTCTTTTTCAGAAGAATTGGAATATCAGCATAATCACTTATTCATTGAGGAAAATCTTGACTATTAAGCTTATTATTTGCAATTTAAGTTATCGGTTAAGTTATTCTACGAAAATTCCATCTGATATCTGCACAATGAACCTATAATCAAATAATTCGGGATAAGTCACTTACTATTTTCGTTTACCAGTATAAAAAGTCACGTCCTTGTTCTGCTTATTCTGTTATTTAAACATCAAACTATGCATACAAAATCAGTATCTATGATCTCAATGTTGAGTTGTTTTATTTGGGAATTTGGTGGTGACTACCGTTAACCATATTGGAATGTTGCATAGAATCGCAATGAACCTCAGGGTTTTCCACCTGCGCTATGCTCCTTCCCGTGATTTTTAATTTAAGCTCTCCAAAGCAAAAGTTAATCTTGGAGAGTCGCCATTTACTTAGGCAGTATTGAGTAAAACCTCTTGAATATCAAACATATTAACGCAAACAGATACAATAACTTTTAAATTTAATATCGATCGATATGAAAAAAGTAATTACTTTGGGCGAAATTATGCTTCGTCTCTCCCCCCCTGGATTTTTGAGATTTTCGCAAACAAACTCATTTGATACGATTTATGGCGGTGGGGAGTCGAATGTATCCGTTTCGCTCGCGAATTACGGGATTCCTACCGAATTTGTCACACGGCTGCCTGATAACGACATCGGCCAATGCGCATTGATGGAGATGCGCAAACGTGGTGTAGGAACAAAACATATCATTTACGGTGGTGAACGCCTGGGAATTTACTTTCTCGAAACCGGAGCGGTGAGCCGTGGCAGCAAAGTCGTATATGACAGATCCCATTCAGCTATCTCCTCGATAAAAAAAGGTATGATCGACTGGGAAAAGGTCTTCAAAGATGCCGAGTGGTTTCATTGGACAGGAATTACACCCGCGATATCTCAGGGAGCGGCTGACGTTTGTCTTGAAGCGATAATTGCTGCGAACGATCTTGGAATTACGGTTTCTACTGATCTCAATTATAGGGCTAAATTGTGGAAATACGGCAAGGAACCCTCCGAAATAATGCCCGATCTTGTCGATGGGTGTGATGTTATTCTTGGAAACGAGGAAGATGCAGAAAAACATTTTGGCATCCATCCTGACAACGTAGATGTAACTCAGGGTGATTCAATGGACAGCCAGGCGTATCTGTCCGTTTGTAAACAGTTGATGGAAAAATTTCCTCGTGCTAAAAAAGTTATTACCACCTTGAGAGGATCAATCAGCGCATCTCATAATTCATGGTCTGGAGTGCTGTATAATGGCAAAAATTTCCTTGAAACTCCAACCTATCAAATAACCCATATAGTGGACCGTGTTGGCGGCGGTGACTCCTTTATGGCTGGATTAATTTACGGGCTGTTAACCTATAATGATGACGACCAAAAGGCTCTTGAATTCGCTGTAGCAGCATCTTGCCTGAAACATACCATTTATGGAGATGCAAATCAGGTTACTGTAGATGAAGTAAAGAAACTGATGGAGGGTGATGCCTCAGGCCGGGTATCCAGGTAGATAAGTAAATTCTCTTATATAATCCTTTTAAAGTGATTCATTCAACCTGTTTCAAAGCTCTATTTATTAATACATGAATTTAGAATACACGTGGCGTTGGTTTGGGCCGAAAGATCCGATCACGCTTGATACCATAAAACAGACCGGGGTAACCGGTATTGTATCCTCCCTTCATCATAAGAAACCGGGTGAGGTTTGGAGTATTGAAGAAATCAAAAAACACAACCAGATCATCGAAGACAATGGGTTGAAGTGGTCTGTGGTTGAAAGTATCCCTGTCCACGAAGACATAAAAAAGCAGAGCGGCAGGTGGAAAGAGTGGATCGAAAATTACAAAGAAACGATAGAAAAACTGGCGTCTTGCAACGTTAAGACGATCTGTTACAACTTTATGCCGATTCTTGACTGGACCCGAACAGATCTGGATTTCCCGCTCGGTGATGGTACAACCGGCCTCAGATTCGATCAAAAAGCATTTATTGCGTTTGAACTCTATTTGCTTGAGCGCAAAGAAGCAGAAAAGAACTACTCCTCCCAACAGAAAAAAGAAGCTCATACCTACTTTAAAAACCTTGACAACAAACAAAAACAACAGCTTGTTAATAACATCATTGCAGGTCTGCCGGGTGGCCACGATGAGTACAGCCTGGCAGATTTCAAAGCCATATTAAAAGAGTATCAGTCAATCGATGAAAGCAAGTTGAGAACACACCTCGCTCATTTCATGAATGAGATTGTGCCTGTTGCTGAAAAGTATGAGGTGAAATTGTGTATCCATCCAGATGATCCGCCATACCCAATTCTCGGGTTGCCACGGATTGTAAGTACTGAGAAGGATGCCAAGTGGCTGTTGAATACAGTGGATTCATTCTACAACGGACTAACATTTTGCACCGGATCCTACGGGGTCAGGACCGATAATGACCTTCAGGGAATGATAAAACGTATGGGTGACCGGATTCACTTTCTTCATCTTCGAAGTGTTCAACGGGAAGATGGTGTAAGTTTTTATGAAGCTGATCACCTGCAAGGTAGCTCACAAGTTACAGAAGTGATGCACACCCTGTTAAGTACTTTCCAATCATCCGACAGAACCATCCCCGTTCGTCCTGATCATGGACACAAGATGATGGACGATTTGGACAAAATTTCAAACCCGGGCTATTCATGCATCGGCCGCCTGGATGGGTTAGCAAAATTAAAAGGACTAGAGAAAGGAATTCAGTATTCGTTAAATGTCATTAACTAAACTTATTTATTGTGAAATTCAATATGCTAATTTTAAAGTACTTGTTGATTCTCTATGTTTTTGAATTGATTGTGTAATCGATTGCTTCGAATAACTTATTCACGGGCAGTAAATTTCTAATAGCCCGATAATCTTAAACTAACAATTAACAATGGCTAGATTTACTCGAATTGAAGTTGCACTTGAAATGGACCGTTCCGGTTTGGTGCCTCTATTTTATCATGATGATATAGAGCTTTCTAAGAAAGTTCTAACCGCCTGCTATAAAGGAGGGGCCCGCCTGTTGGAGTTTACCAACCGTGGTGATTATGCCCATGAAGTATTCAGAGAGCTTAACGTTTATGCCGAAAACAATCTTCCTGAGATGATTCTTGGCGTTGGATCTGTTACCGACGGTGGCACTGCTTCTCTATATTTACAGCTTGGTGCAAATTTTGTGGTTACACCTGTTCTTCGTGAAGATATCGGCCTTGTGTGCAATCGCCGTAAAGTTTTATGGTCACCCGGATGTGGTTCACTGGCAGAGATTGCACGTGCAGAGGAGCTGGGTGCAGAGATTGTAAAGGTATTTCCTGGCAGCCAGTTGGGACCAGGTTTCGTTAAAGCTATAAAAGCACCCTGCCCCTGGACGTCCATCATGCCAACAGGTGGTGTGACAGCGGAAAAGGACAATTTAAAAGCCTGGTTCGATGCAGGTGTTACCTGCGTTGGAATGGGATCAAAATTGGTGACAAAAGAATTTTTGAATAACGAAGATTTTGAAGGACTGGAAAATCACGTACAGAACACCCTTCAAATCATAAAAAGCTTCAAAAAGTAGATCTCTCATGAAAGCATCTTTTCTGCTGTTCCTACTTGCTCTTTTTATTTCATTGGCTGCGTGTGAAAAGCCGAGCGATACTACAACCATTCGTATGGCTCATGCGCTGAATACCTCTCACCCCGTGCATGAAGCGATGGTTTTTATGGCTGACCTTGCAAGTGAAAAATCAGATGGACGTTTGCAAATAAAGGTATACCCCAATCAACAGCTTGGTTCTGAAAGGGAACTTCTTGAATTAGTACAGATCGGCAGCGTGGGTATGACAAAGATATCGTCCGGTGCTCTTGAAAACTTTGTACCGGAAATGCTTGTCTTCGGCCTTCCTTACCTGTTTGGTGATGAAGAACATATTGAGTCTGTACTTCAGGGAGAGATTGGCCAGGAGCTTCTACTAGCGGGTGAACCTTACTGGCTAAGAGGTCTTACCTATTACGATGCCGGAAAACGAAGTTTTTACACAAAAGATCGTCCTATAGAGTCTCCCGATGATCTGGGAGGCATGAATATTAGAGTAATGCAGAGTCAAATGGCGGTTAACATGATGAGAAATTTAGGAGGATCACCCACTCCTATCTCTTTTGGTGAGCTTTACACGGCCCTTCAACAGGGCGTTGTGGACGGGGCAGAAAACAACCCTCCCTCTTTTTTGACTTCGCGTCACTATGAAGTAGCAAAATACTATAGTCTGGATGAGCATACGATGCTCCCCGATGTTGTCATAATAGGGACTAAAGTTTGGGATAATTTGAACACACAGGAGCAGCATTGGCTGCAAGAAGCAGCGGATTCATCAGCTGTATTCCAAAAACAATTATGGATTAAAGCCGAAAAAGAGGCCTTTAAGATCATTCAGGAAGCCGGTGTAGAAATTAATTATCCGGATAAAGGCCCTTTTATCGAAAAAACCAAGGGCATATACGAAGAGTTTAGGCGAAATCAACCCGAAATATATAAACTGGTAGAACGAATTCAGAATCTACAGTAAACAACTTTACCACTAATTATATAATGGCTTTCAAAGAAAAATCTGACATTTACATAGGTCATTTCCTTGCTTTTTTAATGGCTTTGATGCTCGTGAGTGTGGTATGGCAAGTCTTCACAAGATATATACTCGGTGCAGCAAGTGATTTTACAGATGAGCTGGCACGCTATCTTTTAATTTGGATCGGCACATTAGGAGCCGCATATATTTCTGGTAAAAAGATGCACTTGGCGATTGACCTGTTGCCAAAAAGTTTAAGTGGAAAAGCCAACTATCGCCTTAACGTAATCATTAGTCTGTTTGTCATGGTTTTCGCACTTTCTGTAATGATTATCGGTGGATCGAGGCTCGTCTACATCACCTTTGTTCTTGGACAAACGTCAGCAACACTTCAAATACCCTTGGCCTATGTCTACTCAATTTTGCCGATTAGTGGATTGCTGATAATCTATTATAAGATATTGGATATATTGAACTTGGAAGAAGATAAAACGCCTGGTTCAAGAATTATTAAACACTAACTAAGGCCTGCAAACTATCATAGAACTATGGGAATTACAGAAATACTGATACTCATCATAAGTTTCATCGTTCTTTTAGGAATTGGTGTACCAATAGCTTGGAGTATCGGTTTATCCAGCTTATTCACCTTGGTTGTAAGCATTGATACGATACCGGCTTTTACAACTTTAGCCCAACGGATGGCCACTGGGCTTGATAGTTTTACCTTGCTTGCCATCCCCTTTTTCATTCTCGCCGGACAGTTAATCAATAGTGGTGGATTGGCTCACAGGCTTATTGAACTTGCTAAAAATTTGATGGGATCATTGCCGGGTGGCCTAGCTCATGTAAATATTGTAGCAGCAATGTTATTCGGGGCAATAGCCGGTTCTGCAGTGGCGGCTGCTTCTGCTATCGGTACAATATTAGGACCAAAAATGGAAGAAGAGGGATATACTAAAGAGTATGGCGCGGCTGTAAATATAACGTCATCAACAACTGGCTTACTAATTCCTCCCTCTAATATTTTAATTATCTATTCCCTTGCAAGCGGTGGAGTTTCTATTGCCGCGCTTTTCCTCGCCGGTTATTTGCCTGGAATTCTCACTGGTCTACTTTTAATGAGCGTAGCGTGGTACTGGGCAAAAAAGAAAGATTTCCCAGTAGGTGAACGAACCTCATTTAAAAAACTCTTCAAAAGTTTTATCGATGCCATTCCCTCCCTCTTTCTGTTGATTATTGTCATTGGAGGAATCATCGCAGGGATTTTTACCGCCACAGAAGCTTCAGCCATTGCTGTGGTATATACCCTGATTCTTGGTTTTATTTATAGAGAGCTGCATATAAAGGAGCTGCCGGATTTATTTCTTCAGTCAGTTAATACAACAGCAATCGTAATGTTGTTGATTGCAACATCCATCGGGATGTCCTGGGTTATGTCTTATGAAGATATTCCAGTAACCGTGACGGATACACTTCTTTCGCTGAGTGATAATAAGATTATTCTTTTGTTAATGATTAATTTTATTCTTCTATTTGTTGGTGTATTTATGGATATGACGCCCGCTGTGTTGATCTTTACACCCATATTTTTACCAATCGTTACAGAGCTGGGAATTGATCCCACACATTTCGGTATTATCATGATTTTAAATTTATCTCTCGGTCTCTGTACTCCTCCTGTGGGCTCTGTGCTGTTTGTTGGTGTGGGGGTCGCAAACACAACCATTGTAAAAGTTATAAAACCTTTATTACCTCTGTTTTGCGCAATGATTGTAGCATTACTCCTGGTAACCTATTTTCCAGAAATAAGTCTGTGGCTTCCAAGATTATTTGGGTTCTGATACATACGAAGATTTATTAAACAGATATTTTTGTACTACAAATACGATATCGTAGGGTTATAGTGTGAATCTTTAAGAATTTACTACCGCCAAAAAAGAAACTTAATATTTCTAACTTTTTTACTATTTATCATTATGAAAAATTCGTTTGATTTAACCGGCAAAGTAGCTGTTATAACTGGCGGAAATGGTGTTTTGGGAGGAGCTATGAGTGAAGGACTTGCCGCCGCAGGTGCCCGGGTGGGTATTCTCGGCCGCACCCAGAAGACGGTAAAAGAACAAGTCGAAAAAATTAAATCGAATGGTGGAGAAGCTATCTCACTGATTGCTGATGTACTAGATAAAGTTACCCTTCTTAAAGCAAGAGATAAGATAACCGAACGATGGGGTAAGGTTGATATACTAATTAATTCAGCTGGAGGAAATATTCCGGGTGCTACCATTAGTCCGGATCAATCTTTTTTGGACATGGACGATGATGCACTCACCAAAGTTGTTGATCTGAATTTTAAAGGAACCTTTTTACCTTCGAAGATTTTTGCTGAATCTATGATTACTCAGAAGTCTGGTGTGATAATAAACATCTCATCAATGGCAGCTCAGCAGGCCATTACGCGGGTTATGGGCTATTCAGCATCCAAATCTGCTGTTGACAATTTTACGCGTTCTCTGGCTATTGAAACTGCGCTAAAGTATGGGGACGGAATCAGGGTAAATGCTATTGCCCCCGGTTTTTTTATCGGGTCGCAAAATCGTGATCTTTTACTGAACTCTGATGGCACTTTAACTTCTCGCGGTAAAACAATTATAGAAAACACACCGATGAAAAGGTTTGGTGAAGCTGAAGAACTGATTGGTACAGTTATATGGCTTTCTAGCGATGCATCCACATTCGTTACTGGTACAGTAATACCTGTAGATGGCGGATTCAGTGCCTATAGCGGAGTTTAATGAATGAAATTTAGCAGTTGGTTTCCCCTCTAAGCCATCCGTTTTAATCATAGAGGAATGCGTTTAGATAAACCAAAAACTGGAAGGCAACCCAACGAGCTTAAATGAAGTGTAGTTTTTCGATTTCATCCCCTGCAACAGTTGTTCAGTTGCCCTGGCTCCCAGTATTTGAACAGGCTGGTAAATGCATAAAAAACTAAAATACAGATAAGTATTCGGCACTAACGGTCTCACTAAGTTTGATATTTGAAGAGATTGAACTATTCACGGATGTCTCTGAAATTTTACAACCAAAATGCGAACAAGTTTTTTGATTCTGGAATTTATTCAAACTGGCACAGAAGAGACTCATCATCTCTAACAATTCTGCATATTTTGTACCGTTATGGTTAACCGGTTAATTTATTCAGTTTAATTTTATCTCAAAAAACTAGCTTCATTATTTAACTAATTTATGGATAGCACGAAACTTGGAATTGGAATCGTAGGTTGCGGAAATATTTCTGATATACATGCCGATGCTATTTCTGCAATGGAATCTTGTGATTTAGTTGCAGCGTGTACAAGAAACATAGAGCGTCTTAACTCATTTTCTAGTAAATATTCTGTTACTCCTTACCAATCCTACGATGAGTTTCTGACTGATCCCAATCTCGATATAGTAACAATATGTACGCCGAGCGGTACACACTTTGATTATGGAAAAAAGGCTGCTCAGGCAGGAAAACATGTTATTGTTGAAAAACCAATTGAGATCACCCTGGAAAGAGGATTAATGCTCGTTGAAGCGTGCAGGAAAAAGAATGTAAAGTTGGCAGTAATCTATCAGAACAGATTTATAGATAATGTCGTAAAAATGAAGAAAATACTGGATAAAGGTATAATCGGTAATGTTTTTATGGCAAGCGCATCGGTAAAATGGTACCGGGATCAGCACTATTATAATGAGTCTGGCTGGCGTGGTACCCTTAAACTTGATGGCGGAGGGGCAGTCATCAACCAATCTATACATACCATCGATTTACTACAGTGGATGCTTGGGGATATGGAATCAATTTATGCATATACGGTAAATTCAACCCATGATGGTATTGAAGCTGAGGATAATGCCGTAGCAGCAATGAAATTCAAAAATGGATCGATCGGAGTGTTTCAAGCTTCAACCTCTATTTTACCTGCTCAGGAGCGAACTATAGAACTTAATGGAACAAAGGGCACGCTCTTACTGCGAGGTGATAAGCTTTTTTTAAAAGAAGACAATGAAAAGGTAGAATCATTAGAATCTCCCAAACCAGTAGGTGCATCCGATCCTCTCGACGGATTAGACTATGAAAACCACTTAAAGCAGTATAAACAAATTATACATTCGATTCTTGCAGACACAGAACCAGTCGTCTCTGGCGAAGAAAGTCTAAAGTCACTGGCCGTTGTGGAAGCTATTTACCAATCAGCTAAAAAAAGAAAGCCTGTATCTATAGATTCCATATCTCCAAAATCTATAATCACTTAAGTTGACTCCAATTTAAATACTATATTTAATCTCTACCAGATGAGCAAAACCTATCATAATTCATTTTTTGCGATGAATACGCGTTTTCACGCTGTTTTTCCAAATTTGGATTATAACTATGCTGATCAGGTTTTTCATGCCTTAAAAATGGAAGTCAACAGAATAGAGCAAAAGATAAGCCGGTTCATTCCAGAAAGTGATCTATCCATTATTAACAAAACCGCATTCAAACATCCCGTTAGTTTAGATGAGGAGTTATTCGAAATTCTTTCTTCATGCAAAGAGTATTGGAAATTAACAGAAGGTGCATTTGATGTAACCCTGCGACCGTTCATAACCTATTGGAACGAAAAGCCTGAGCCACAAAGATCAACAAGCCAACTTAGCAATATTTTCAACCAGGTTGGAATGGTTCATCTTCATTTAGATAAAAGTAACAGAACGATTTCGTTTGATAATAAACATATTGAAATAGATCTTGGCGGATTTGGCAAAGGTTATGCCTTGGAAAGAGTCGACAGTCTACTAAACACACATAATATAAAAAGTGCATTTATAAGTTTTGGTGAAAGTTCGATTCTTACTTTAGGCCGTCATCCTGCGGGAGATTGCTGGAAAGTAGGTTTAAACAATTATTTGGAGCCAGGCTCATCAATTCATGAATACCCAATGCAAAATAGTTCAATGTCTACCTCTGCCAATTTTTATTTGGATGATAACGGTACGCTTTGCAATCACAATCATGTAATTGATCCTGTAAAAGGAGTGCCTGTTAATGATTTCATCTCTTTGGCGGTATTTTGCAATTCTTCAATAATAGCCGAGATCCTTTCAACGGCGCTCCTGGTTTCCTCAGATTCTGTTATTCGAAACACAATGGAAAAGATAGAAGAGCTAAACGTTGTTAAGATTGACTACTCTTCTGATGAAGCGCGTGTGATAAAATTTTGATTTAAATTATAATTACATAAATATTATTATGAACATTAATCGCAGAAAATTTCTCGAAATGACAGGTGCAATAGCGGGCTCATCTGTTCTCACTGCAACCATGCCATGGTTCTCTATATTCAACAATCCAGCGCCCGCAGGTAAGAATGCATCTGACCGAATCAGAATAGGAATGATAGGTATAGGTTCACGTGGCCAGGCACTATTATTGAATATGCTGGAGCTCAAAAATCGAATGAATGTTGAGATTGTTGCTGTATGTGATAACTACGAGCAACACTATCAACGAGCAATTAAGCTCACCGATGGTAAGGCTAAAGCATTTTACGACCATCGAAAAATGCTTGATGAAGTAGAAATGGATGGAGTTATTATAGCAACCCCTTTACACGTACATGCTCATCAGACCATTGATTCCTTTAAAGCTGGCCTCCATGTTTTTTGTGAAAAGTCAATGGCACGTCATTTAGATGATGTTAAAGAAATGTACGATACCCACATTGAAGAGAATAAGATATTAATGATCGGTCATCAGAGATTATTCAGTCCAGTGTATCTTCAGGCGATGGAAAGAATATCTAATGGGGATTTGGGCTCCATCACAAAACTTAAGGGTATATGGGATCGCAATACCGACTGGATATTTTATGATGTGCCGGGCGGGCGCGGAACTGAGCTTGACCGTATTCGTAATTGGCGCTTGTATGAGGAATCATCTGCTGGAATGATCACGGAGCTTGGCTCTCATCACTTTCAGATTGCAAACTGGGTAATGGGAGAAGAACCATTATCAGTGATGGGAAGCGGAAGTATTAACTATTGGAACGACGGAAGAGAAGTATATGACAATTTTTCTTTGATCTTTAAATACTCAGACGGCACGCATTTTATATACGATTGCAATTCTGCAAACAAACATAACGGAATGCAGTTTCAGGTACAGGGCAATGAAGGGACTATGGAGCTTGAATCAAATAAACAGTTCGCTGAGGACGCTCCCCCCCCTCCCGCAATCGATGAGTTGCTCCAAAATATTGACTCAAATAAATCTGAGACTATTCCAATTGGGGGAGCGACTTGGATTCCCTCTGGTGCAGTTACCTATGGAGGAGAGTTTATTTCTGAGGATTGGAAAATGAATGAGACTCTGCTCTGTCTTGAAGGTTTTATCAACTTTATTCGTGAGGGCGAGGCTCCTGAAAGATTAACCATAGAAGGTTACAATGCTTCAATATGGTCTCTTCTTGCCGAAGAGGCAACAAAAACAGGTTCCAAAATCATAAGAAATCCCAAATATGTACTATGAAAAACCCTTACAAAAGATTCGGTAAAAAAATTGGGTATTGACCTGCATTAAGATTGCGAACACAAATCATATACTTTGATTTTACTAAAAGATATCACTGTGTGTCAATCCTCATGGCCTAACCAGGGATCAGGTAACTCTTTTTGGCCCGTAACTGCAGCTATAATACTTTATATAAATGGTTCTACAAGAATTCTTGTGGGTGAAATGTATTTAACTTTAAAAAATGCTCCGACAATGTAGGAAACAAATAGAGAGTCTTAAAATATCTGGATCGTTTTTGCAACGAGTCCGCCGGCTGGCGGCCGAAGTACCACGAAGTGCATAATTATCAAGGTACTATCCTTCATGAAACCTTCGTGTTTTCGTGCCTTCGTGGCAGGAACACTTGGTGATTTGTTGCCCTTAATTCTATCATTTTCTTACAGATTTTCTCTTAAAGGTTGAAATGCTAAGATTTTCGATACCCACAAGAATTCCTGTAGAACCATATAAATTATGGCTTCAAATGAGGTACATAGCTAAGCAATAAAGAAAATCCTTCAACCTTTCTTCTTTCTAAGCATTGGAGTTGCCCGTTTACACAATTGAATACATATCCCCCAAGGGTCTCGTAACATAACCAAATGTGATCCATCCTCCAGGAGATCATCACTTACTACAGTAGCTCCTGACTTAACGAGGCGACTCTTATCCATCTCAGGATTTTCAGATACATAAGCTAAATGTATTATCAATGGGTTCATATTTCTGTAGTCAGGCACCATGTCTACGGGATTATTGTAAATTTCAACCATCACTCTTCCACTATCATCTGACAGGAAGGTCATATATGGTGAATCTTTTGATTGTTTTACTATCTCTAATCCCAGATTTTCCACATACCAATCTGCCATTGCTAGCGGATCTTCAACATTAAGCGCAACATGTTCAATTTTCATAGATAGTAAATTAATTGATTATTTGAATATTTTACGAAATAAAATTCAGCTAAAATCTTCTCTTAATTTTATCAAGATATATATATAAGATTCATTCAATCCGAATTTATTCCATTTTGGATTGCTTTTTCTTCTTCTATACTAGGAATCAAGCTTAACCTTAAACTTACCAATTATCTGTTCTAAAAGGCGATATTGGTAATTTAGCAATATTATAGAAAGTGCCGCTTAAACAATCTTCGAATCCATAGCGTACTGCAAGTGGATTTGAGACTTTGTCGCTTGTAACAGTAATGGTTCCGTTATTACCGATATTAGCTTTAGCTGCAGAAAATACACTATCTTTTCCTGCAATAGTGAAACCGGTCAAAGATTGGTTAAAACTTGATAGTTCATTTTGTTGATTTCCCTGTACTGATTTAAAATGAAGTATGACGGTTTCCTCTTGTATTTCCATGTAATCAAATACCGGAGCAACAAATTGAATATGCTCATAGCCATATTGCTCAGCTAAGGCCCAGTACGCTAACCTATCAGCAATCATTTCCTTTTCTGGGGGATGAATATCATCGCACTGACCTACATCTGTTGTTACTATAAGTCCTGTATGCGGAATTTCAAGAGAAGCTTTTAACTGAGCTTCTCTTATTAAAGCTGCATTTATTACCGGGGTATCCCGATACTTTTTATATGCATAAGGCGCTATCTGTACAAAATAAAAAGGAAGCTCTTGATTTTTCCATTGTGAACGCCATGAATTTACCAGCGTATGCAGGTAATTTTTATAAGGCATGGGATTAATACGGTTAGTTTCTCCTTGATACCACAAGACACCTTTGATACCGAAATCCTGAAAAGGATGTACCATACCATTAAAAATTTGGGTGGGCTGTTTTCTTTGATTCCTGTCATCTGCTAACACATTCACCACTTCTACTTCTTTATAAATTGATAAAGAATCTTCCGGAAGCCATGCTTCAATACGCGTGCCGCCCCATGATGCATCAATAATGCCTACAGGTACGTTCAACAATTCATGGATTTTTCTGGCGAAAAGATATCCGATTGCACTAAACTCAGAAACAGATGAACCATTAGCCTCCTCCCATTTCCCAATGACATTTGTTTCTGGTTGGAGGCTACCTGCCCTTTCCGTATTGAATAATCGAATGTGGGTATTTTTTGAGTTTAAAATAAACTCATTTGAACCGTTCACAGGAGATGATCCCAAGCCTTTCATTGGCATTTCCATATTGGATTGTCCAGATCCTAACCAAACTTCCCCTAAAAGTATATTCTCAAGTTTAACGTTGGTACTTCCTTTAATATCCAACTGATGCTTAGTAAACGATGCCTTTTCAGTTTTTAAGTAAGTTTTCCATAACCCATTGGAATCCGTTTCGATTCTGCTTGTGGCACCCCAGCTCGCACTAATAGTAATTGTACTGTTAGGTATGTCCGAACCCCATATTGCAACTGAATCATTTTGTTGCAATACCATATTGTCTCCAAAAAATGAAGGTAAGGTAACTTGGGAAAAGCAGGGTATTGCTTGAATTAGTAAAACAAAAAAGATGAAACAGCTTTTCATATTGTTAGACAAAAAAAGGTGGGTATTTATTTATCGATTATTTTTGTAGTCATACCGAGCTACTCTTATTCTTGTTTAAAATACCATGTCAAACAACCGTAAGTCTTAAAAATCATAGCTCTACCTTTACTTTTGGAGGTTGAGTGAAAAGTCCTGCCGTTTCGAGAATATGGGTATGAAAATCATCTACAACATTATGGTCAAGCTCCCATGCCGACGTGTATCGATACACCGCCTTTCCATCCACCGTTCTAAACGCAAAAAGATGCGTATTCGCATCATCTTCCAAGTATTCAGGCTGATACTCCATTGGTATAACAACCCCCATGTCAAGGCCATGACCTTGGTCAGCCTGATCTCCAGAAGTCCATCCAAATGTACTGTAGTGGGCATCTCCAATAGTTATTTTTTCCGCATTTGCATGTTTCACAATGCCTGTTGCAAGGATCAATTCATCCACGTCTCCTGACAGTGAAACCCTGTGCTCGGTATATCTGTTTGCTGCATGTATTTCAATTTCTGAGACAACCGAGACTAAATGACCAAATACATCCCAATCCTCATAGGTCATTCTTATAATAGATCTCAGCGGTCCATTGACAGGCACCTCAAACTTGCGTGATGTCCAATTGTCAATTGTTCGGACTTCCCCTTTCTTCATCGCAGCCAGTGATCCGAGGCCAAGAGAGCTGCCGACCACCAGAACATCCGTACCCCACGGATGAATTTCATGATAATTCACAGAAATGGTGTCCAAAACCAGATCTGGCATGCTTTTTCCAAAAATATCCACACGGTTGCGAGTGTCCAGATAAAATCGATATCCAACCAAATCCGACTCCCATACCGGTCCTTCCATGTAAGCCCAGCCCGACCCCTGAACCTGTTCATTTGGAATATCTAAGGTCTCCACTTCCTCCATCTCAGAACCGCCCTCATATATGCCATTTACGAAATTGCCACCACTCTGCACTTTCAGAAAAGCCTGAGTTCTTTTTTGATATTCTGGCTTTTCTGCGACAATTTTAAGTTCGAAATTCAGAATTTGACCTGCTTCAAAATCAGTGAGAAAGAACAACACGTCTGAATTGCCATCACCGGACAGGTCATCACATTGTGAGGGAATTTCCCGGCGATCGAGATCATCTTTTATCTCCAATCCAGTTGCGGCTTGTTGAAATAACTCTTTCTGATTCGATAGTTCACCACTTGCTTCTGAATAGTTAGGGGCCACAAGGCTTAGTACCAAGCTGCAATGACCGGGTTGAAGATTAAACTGGGTCAGGTCTACTGTGACTGCGGCACTGGCGACCGGTTTATTGAGTTGGTTTTCAACATTGAAACGATAGAGTTCACCATCAACAACCGAGTCTCCCTTTTCATTACATGCAATAAGAAACCCCAGAAAAATGAGCAGAAAAAATTTATTGTGTGAATTATTCATAGAAAATTCTCAATTAATACGTTTGATTTAATAGAATCATGGACATATATATGTCACTTTTTAGGCGTTCTACAAGATTCCTATTGGCCTGAATAAATAATCTGCCATCAAAATTGTGAAAACGTGAAATTTAAAGCTTCACATACCCCGCCATTAATTTGGCAGATTACATAAACTTTTATTACCTTTACCGCTTAAGTAAAGGTATAAAAGGATTACCTCTTGGTCAACTACGAAAATTCAAAGCACTGGGTTCTAATAATGCAACTATCGCTATAACACTCAAAAGGTAAGTCATATTAATAGCGTTTTTGCAAAGCGCTTTTTTGATTGGTGACAGTAATTAAGCATTTTCATAGACTTTGTTGCCCTTACGAAGCAGAAGAGTTTTCGGTTCGCAAATTTTGTCAATTATTGATTACATGGAATTAAAACATACCCTTAACTAATACTGTCAATCACACGACTATAACGTTCGCTCTGATGTGGTAAAATACTGATAAACAGGTCGACTAAAGGATCATTTTTAAAAAACCCAAATAGCAATCTATCTTCAACATTCTTATGAAAAATCATCACATCAAATGTCCCGCCCCTAACCAGTACACAGATATAAGCCGATCTTTCTATTTCGTAATTTTTCTACTGCTTTGTGTTTCTCTACTTACTTTATCGTGCAGCAAATCGGTAGCCCAGAATGTCGACGATATGCAATCTTCAGAAATCATCGAGTTCTCTAGCGATCAGCTCAAACAGCTACTGAAGGAAATGGATTCTGCCATTTTAGAGAATCCATCCGAGCACAGAGGACCGCATGTAAGTGTCCGTTCCATCAGAGATAACCAATTATTTCTTATTCCATCACGCGACTGGACGAGTGGATTTTTGCCCGGTCTTTTGTGGTATATGTACGAACTAACTGATGATAATTATTGGCTGGTAGAAGCAAGAAATCGTACAGCTTACATTGCACGTGAAAGAATTAATGCTAGCACACACGACATGGGATTCAAAATCTATTGCAGTTTCGGTAACGGATACCGTCTGACTGAGGATCCTTACTATCGTGATGTGATTATTGAGGCTTCAAATACCCTCATAACCCGATACAATGAAACGGTGGGTGCCATTCGTTCGTGGGATCATAATTCTGATAAATGGGATTTCCCCGTTATTATCGACAATATGATGAACCTCGAGATGCTTTTCCGGGCTTCTGAATTAACGGGCGATCCAGTTTATAATGATATTGCCATTCAGCATGCGCGTACTACAATCGAACAGCATTTTCGTGATGATTTCAGCACTTATCATGTCATTGGTTTCAACCCTGAAAACGGAGAAGTTATGCAGCGCCACACTCATCAGGGGGCATTTCATGAGTCATCCTGGGCACGTGGTCAGGCATGGGGACTCTACGGCTTTGTGATGACCTACCGCTTTACGGAATTACAGGAATTCCTGAATCAGGCGGAAAAAATCGCCGAATTTATGCTTGACCATCCTCGTCTTCCGTCCGACTTGGTTCCATACTGGGATTACGATGCCGAAAATATTCCAAATGAACCACGCGATGCTTCCGCAGCTGCAATCACGGCATCAGCTTTATATGAATTGAGCACAATGGTTCCTGAAAAGAGCGACTACTACAAACAAATGGCCGATAAAATGCTTGCCAGTCTATACAACAACTACCGCTCTGCTAAGGGTGAGAATTTCGGCTTCCTGCTTGAACACAGCACCGGACATCTCCCCGGCGATCACGAAATAGACACTCCACTTATCTATGCTGATTATTATTTTATTGAAGCAGCATTACGAAAGCTAAAAATAGAAGGTATCTGATGTTTAGTAGTGTGGTTAATGACAGCATAAATGCACAGCTTATAAATAATAGTAATTGAAAAGCAGGTGAGTAGCGTCTTGTTATATTTACGCATTCCCTGCTTATTTAGGGCTTCCTCAAAAAAGTCACACCTGATAGGGCGGCAAAGGCGGAGAGATTCAGCACAAACAGTGTAGCTGCAATCCAGGTCTCGGATGTACTCTGAAGTTTGGCTCTGATTTGACTGAGTGAAAGCGCCTGTTTGGCATAACCAATGCGCCCCTCAATATGGTTTCGTTCGGCGTATTCATCACGTTGCTTTCTCTTCTCGTAAGCGCTTAGTTTGGGTTTTGGCCCTTTGGGCGAGGCCGTCATGCGAATGCCACGCTCGCTACACCATTTTCGGTTGTCGTTGGTGTGAT
>LKNA01000010.1 GCA_001564065.1 Chitinophagaceae bacterium T5-Br10_B2g13 | reverse complement strand
CTAAGCGAACCAGCAATATGGTTACACCGGAAAATGCTTCGACAACCTGCACGAGTGGCATTACTAATATGAATGATATGTTCAGAGGAGAATCAGATTTTAACGAAAATATTAGTCATTGGGATGTAAGCAGTGTAACGCAAATGAGATGGATGTTCATGGGAGCTAACTCTTTTGATCAGAACATCGGAAAGTGGGATGTACAAAATGTTGAAAGTATGGCAAGTATGTTCAGAGGTGCAGAATCGTTTAATCAGGAAATCAGTGACTGGGATGTCAGCAGTGTGATAGGTATGAGTCGAATGTTTAAAAATGCAACTGAATTCGATCAAAATATTGGCAACTGGGATGTGAGTAATGCAGTATACATGGATATGATGTTTAGGGGAGCAATCTCTTTCAACCAGGATATCGGCAGCTGGGATGTAAGCAGTGTGTCGGATATGAATGAGATGTTCATGTATGCTAATTCATTCAACGGGGAAATTGGAGGCTGGAATGTTGAAAATGTGAATCAGATGAAGTTCATGTTTTATGGGGCTGAAACTTTTAATCAAGATGTCGGCAATTGGGACGTGAGCAGTGTAACCTCCATGGAGTCGATGTTCGGTGAAATGCCCATCTTTAATCAGGATATCGGATCCTGGGATGTAAGCAGTGTTACAGACATGCACTCTATGTTTTACCTTGCAGAATCCTTTGACCAGGACATTGGCGACTGGGACGTAAGCAGTGTGACGGATATGAGGTTTTTATTTCATGAGGCATCATCCTTTAACCAAGATCTTCGGGCATGGTGTGTAGAAAATATAGACTCTGAACCAAGTGATTTCGCCTCCGGTTCAGCACTGCAGGAGAGTTACAAACCCATCTGGGGAACCTGTCCGGCGGACTAACGAGCAAACTTGCAGGGTCTTCAGAATATAAATATCAGGAAAGAAAAGAGACCGCTGTTCGAAAGGGCAGCGGTTTTTTATTAAGCTAATATGAAAATTACTTTTATAAATCACTTCGAAAAATCGCTGTCTGTGCTTCCTGATACCACATCAGGCACAAGAAATAAAGTGATTGATATCTGATTTGCCTGTAATCAAAATTCTGACATTATAAATGATCTCACGGATTATTTAAGATTTTGTTAGTGCTCTTCATTTAATCATAATCTATGATGCTTTAGTAATTACTCAGAATTAAATGACAGTTCCTCAAACGCTTTGCGCTTAACCTATTACTTAGTGTGTATATCAAATCTAAAAAAATCAATCATGAGAAGAGCGTTAATAGCATCCATCCTACTGCCAACAATTTTGCTAATTTCAGTTTCCTGCGGGGACTCCGGTCCAACCGGTTCAGAAAACGGAGATCAGGAACAAGATCCCCAAACATTCAATGTGAATGTGGATATTACACCATCCGGTGCCGGTACCATTACACCATCAGTTAATGAAACCTACGAAGAGGGAGAGACGGTTGAACTACAGGCTCATGCTGAAGATGGGTATGTTTTTAGCGGGTGGTCAGGTGACAAGGAGAGTTCGCAGAATCCATTAACGTTTACTGCTGACGCCAACTACTCCCTGACGGCCAATTATGAGATTAAAAGTTACGACCTGACGGTGAATGTAGAAGGAGAGGGAGAAGTCAGTGAAGAGCTGATCCAGGCCAAATCGACCGAGTATGAATATGGCGATGTAGTAGAGTTGACCGCCAGTCCCGCCGAAGAATGGGCGTTTGTTGAGTGGAAGGGCGACCTGAGTGGCACGGACAACCCCTCTCAGATCACAATAGATGAGGCAAAGGAGGTGACGGCGGTTTTTGAATTTCAAGAAACCGAAGAATCATTTTTCCTGGCAGAAAATGGAGTGACCGTTATGTGCCCGGAAGCTGAGGTCGGCGATAGCGGGACGGTTGATGGCACTTGGTACACCAAGCGAGACCGAAATCAAATTACTAGATCTAACGCTAGAAGCACTTGTACCAGCGGGATTACGGACATGAGTGAGATGTTTAATAGTGAATACAACTACAATGGAGATATTAGTCACTGGGATGTATCAAGCGTAACCAATATGAACAGAATGTTTGCGAACGCCAGAGCATTTAATCAGGATATTGGCAGCTGGAATGTGGCTAATGTAACCGATATGGAGTTTATGTTTGGATCTGCCTATGATTTCAACCAGGATATCAGCAGCTGGGACGTGGGCAATGTAACCAATATGGGCTCCATGTTTAGCAGAGCTGAGACCTTCAATCAGGATATTGGTAGCTGGGACGTTTCAAGTGTAGCCAGTATGAGATCTATGTTTGCACTAACCGATAACTTCAACCAAGACATTGGCAACTGGGACGTTTCAAGCGTGACTGATATGCGCGGGCTATTTAGTCAAGCTGTAGCCTTCAATCAGGATATTGGCAGCTGGAATGTTTCGGCCGTAACCGATATGCGCTCGATGTTTTTTACTTCCGAGTCTTTCAACCAGGACATAAGCAACTGGGATGTGGGTAACGTGGTCACAATGAGCGCCATGTTTCGGGAGGCTCAGCTGTTCAACCAGGATATAGGCGAGTGGGATGTATCATCTGTTACTGATATGGAAAGTATGTTTCATGGTGCTACGTTATTCAACCAGAATATAGGTGGCTGGGATGTGTCGGGCGTGACCCGTATGCGGCGAATGTTCATGGGAGCTGATTCCTTTAATGGGAATATTGGTGACTGGGACGTGTCGGCAGTAACTAGTATGGACTCTATGTTCTGGGGAGCCGAGTCCTTCAATCAAGGCATTGGCAGCTGGTACGTAGGCAATGTAATTCATATGGACTCTATGTTTTACTTTGCCGAATCTTTCAATCAGGATCTGTCGTTATGGTGCGTAGACCAGTTACCACAGAGTGGACCATTCAGGTTCTCTGATGAGAGTGCACTTGAATATGAGAATTTGCCGGTTTGGGGAACCTGTCCGGACCAGTAGGTATCTGAATAATTAGATCTTTTTAGAATTTAAAATTCAAAAAAATAACAAAACCGCTGTTTGAATGGGCAGCGGTTTATTTTAAATGCATGATTGCTAATCATTCGGAATCATGATCAGCGGAACAGCGGAAATCTGGGCCAGTACCCGCGCATTACTCCGGGTAATGAGCCACTCAATAAACCTTCTTTTGTAGCGTGTGGTAACCAATATCGTATGCTGGTCGCCGCCTATCAGCCGGGTGATTCCTTCCAGAAATGATTTATCTTCATAAAACTCAACTTCGATATTATCATCTTTAAGCTCCTTTCGAAGCTTTTTTTGGAACTTTTTCCCTTTCTCTTCCCGAATCTCTTTTTTCTCAACAATGTGAACAATTCTCAATTTCACGCCTAGTTCAATCGCAAATTGCTTCATCTGCTTAATCGGCTTGATGTCCTGATTTCTGAGAGCCGTTGCAAATACCAGATGCCCGGGCTGCCTGTAGTCTACCTGCTTAGACATGGCAAAAACAGGGATGGGACTTTCCAGGAGGATATTATTTGTGATGCTGCCGTAAATGGCTTTTTTCAGATCATGCTCGCCGCCCAGGCCAACAACAATCATATCAAACTCGCCGGTTTTGGCCGCATTTATAAACATCGTGGAGGGGCTACCTACCTCTACCGTCCCTTTCATCTTTACATGCCGAAATTCGTCAGCGGAATGGAGCCCGTCTATAAGCTCGGATAATTTACTGGCACTGGCCTTTTTTTTGGATTCCAACACCTCTTCTACCCGCGATGGAAAATCGTAGGGCTGTTCGATCACATGCATGAACATCACTTTTGAGCCAGTGTAAGATGCTATCTCACAGGCATAGCGAACGGCCGTATCCGATTTACTCGAAAAATCTGTAGGCACAAGTATCGATTTGATCATAGACATAGCTCAGGAAGTGTGATGGAATGATCAGAATCTATATTCTGTGTTATCCATCGTAAATCATATCTTCAGGTAAAAATAGCAAATTAGTTAGCTTAAAAAATGGCCAAAAAAAAATTATACCTACTCGACGGAATGGCGCTTGCCTACCGTGCACATTTCGCTTTTATAAACAGCAGACTCAAAAATTCAGAAGGAATCGCAACGGGACCTATTCTGGGATTTGCCAATACACTGGCTAAGCTTCTGGAAGAGGAAGAGCCAACTCATATTGCCGTTGCATGGGACACACATGCCCCAACCTTTCGCCATGAACTGGATGAGGAGTATAAGGCAAATCGACCGCCACAGCCTGAGGAGCTGAAAGTGGGAATCCCGCTCATTAAGGAGATGATTGACAAGTTTGGGATCGATAATATTGAACAGGATGGCTATGAGGCCGATGACATTATCGGAACCATTGCTTACAATGCGCAGGCGGAACACGTAGACGTCTACCTGGTTACGCCGGATAAGGATTTCATGCAGCTGGTTGATGATCACATTACCATGATCAAGCCGGATAACAAAAACGGTGGGTTTATCGTGATCGACCGGGATGGGGTAGAGGACTATTTTGGTGTTGGACCTGAAAAGGTGATCGATGTACTGGCCATTATCGGTGATACATCCGACAACATTCCCGGTGTGAAAGGAATTGGAAAAAAGGGGGCTCCAAAGCTCATTAAAAAATATGGCTCGCTCGAAAAAGCGATTGAAGAAGCTCCGAATATGAAATCGAAGCGTCACCGAGAGGGGCTCACAGAGTACGCTGAACAGGCGATGCACGCCAAGGAGATGGTAAGCATTAAAATTGATGTGCCAAACGTACAGCCGTGGGAAGATCTGGCGTGGGATGGACCCGACAAGAAGGAGCTGGGACTCTTTTTCAAACGGATGGAGTTCCGAACACTGACCCGGAAATATCTGGGCGAGGAGCCCGGCGGACAGGGTACCCTGTTTGGTTCAAACGAAGAAGAAAATGAAAACGGTTCACTGAATGAAGATGCTGTAGCTTACAATCTGGCTGTAAGCGCTGAGGATATTATAGCTGTTGTTAAGCAGCTGGAGAATGCAGACGCCATCTGCTTTGATACCGAGACCGACAGTCCCGATCCGATTTATGCAAATCTTGTAGGAATCTCTCTGAGCGCCAAACCGGAAGTGGCGTGGTATATCCCTGTCAATGTTGAAGATGCACTTCCACAAGAGGAGGTGAAGGAACTTCTCAAGCCACTTTTTGAGAATCCGGAAAGTAAAAAAATCGCTCACAACTACAAGTTTGATTACCTGGTTTTAAAGCGGGCGGGCTTCCAAATCAAAGGAGATGTGTTTGACACCATGGTGGCGGCATACCTCCTGGATGCGAATCAACGCCTGAAGATGGACTCGCTGGCGAAGAAGTATCTCAACTACGAACCGGTTCCAATTGAATCACTGATCGGGAAAGGGAAAAAGCAGAAATCGATGGCGGATATTCCCTATAAGGAGATCTCAAATTACGCTTGCGAGGATGCCGATATCACCTATCGACTCTATGAGATTTTTGCAGAGGAGTTAAAAGAGGATGAGCTTCTGAGCATCGCCGATGAACTCGAATTTCCGCTTATCGAAGTGTTGGGAGATATGGAGGAAAAAGGCATAAAAATTGATGTAGAGATGCTGAACGAGTTTTCCAAAGAGCTGAACAGTGATATAGAGAAGATAGAGAAGGATATATTCGAAAAAACGGATGAGGAGTTCAATCTTAACTCACCGAAGCAACTGGGCGAGGTTCTGTTTGAGAAGATGGATATTCCGGCCGGCAAAAAGACAAAAACCGGTCAGTACTCCACGTCGGAATCTGTACTCTCCGAGTTGGCAAATGAATATGAAGTACCTGCCCTGGTTCTGGACTATCGAAGCCTGTCAAAATTGAAATCGACCTATGTGGATGCTCTGCCTAAGCTGGTAAATCCTGAAACAGGTCGTATTCATACCGATTTTAATCAAACCATAGCGGCTACCGGAAGACTCTCCTCATCAAACCCGAATCTTCAGAATATTCCTATTCGTACAAAGCGGGGACGGGAAATCCGCAAGGCGTTTGTTCCGGCCGATGGATTTAAGCTTCTGGCAGCCGACTACTCTCAGGTGGAACTAAGGGTGATCGCTTCTATTTCCGGTGATGAAAATATGACTGAAGCCTTTAAAAATGGAGAGGATATCCATGCCAGAACCGCAAAAGAGATATTCAATCTGGATTCACTGGATGAAGTAACTCCGAATCAGCGCCGTAAAGCGAAGGAGGTCAATTTTGGTATTCCATACGGTGTGAGTGCTTATGGACTGGCCTCAAGACTCGGAATTAGTAACTCGGAAGGCAAGGATATGATCGATCAATATTTTGAACGTTTTCCGGGTATCAAAACCTACATCGATGAAACCGTGGAGTTTGCCAAAGAGAATGGATATGTGTCTACGCTGATGGGGAGGAGGCGTTACATTCCGGATATCAACTCCAAAAATTGGAATGTTCGAGGTTTTGCAGAACGCACGGCCATCAACATGCCGATCCAGGGAACGGCTGCCGATATTATCAAGCTGGCGATGATTCGAATCCACAATTATCTGATTGATGAGAATCTGAAATCAAAAATGCTGCTCCAGGTTCATGACGAATTGATTTTCGAAATTCATGATGATGAAAAGAACAGTGTTCCGCAAACCATTAAGAAGATGATGGAGAATGCGTATCAACTTGATGTTCCACTTGATGTAGAAACAGGGCTGGCAGAGAACTGGCTTGAAGCACATTAAGCTTCGATTGAGTCTGGCCGACTAACATAGAAAAGGAGTGTGTAAACCGGGCGTACTTGCAGAGTACTATCGTGAAGTTAATCTGCGGTCCACACGGACTATATAGGTACCTTCATCAGTTCTCTCAATGCGTCTCTCGTTTACACCTTTTTTCAGAGCTCTTTCGTAAATACGCTGCCACTGTATGTACTCCTCACTCTCAAATTGATTTTCGTCTAACTGACCATTGAGGTTACTGTCTCTCATTTTTGTTACAGTCTCGGTTTCAATGTTGTAAACTGAAAAGATGTTGTAGTTACTTCCCGATTCTCCCAATACGGTAACCACACTGTAAATAAACTGTTCTTCCGTAAATTCAAATGTTCTTGGGTGAGGTTTTTGCTCATATTTGCCCTGTTCATCTGCCAGCCGGATACCGGCTCTGTATATTTCATTAGCTCTTTCCAGTGAAATATCTCCTCTCATAACACGATCCATACTGCCATCTTGATTATCATCCCGTGCCCAGATGATAATCTCTCTGCCTTCTCTTAAAACAAGATCGTTGAGCGATTCGCCATCGGAAGAGGTTAACCCGATTATTTCATAAGTCTCTTCTTCAAATTGAAATTCAAATTTGGAGCTCTCTGTGCGCGGCTCTGTAGTTGCACATCCCACAACGATGAGCAGTGATATGAGAATCAGGAAAGGCTTTAAAATTTTCATAACGGGTCAGGTTTATTTTATACCTATATGTCTATAACGTACATCAGAAATTTTTCATATACCAAGAAATTTAACTCAGGTCTACAATTTTGATTCTGTTTTGGGCGGTTAAAGTTAAGAGATGGGCTTTTCACCGTTAAGTGAAAAATTCATTGGCATAAAAAAAGCACGATTCGGATTCCCAAATCGTGCTTCTTAATGTCAGAAATATATTATCTGAAACTAAAACCTACGCCAACATTTGCAACCGGGTAGTTGGAGAGGGTGTAGGAACCGGAGATGGTAAATACCGCAAGTCTGAGTCTGAATCCGGCCATCGCGTGAACGCTGTTTGATCCGTCAAAATTTAGGTTGATAGGCTCATCCAATCGCTCAATAACTTTTTCGCGGGTCTCTTCCGATCCATCAAAAGGATCATAATCTTCGTTAAATACTGTAATAGGATAAGATCCCGGAGATTTGAGAGTCATACTTGAGGTTTGAAACCCAACTCCACCATAAACAGAAATTATGGGCAGATTTTTTCCAACCAGAAGATTACCCGTAAATCCGCTGGCTTCAAGTTCTATTGCCTGTCCATCCCATAACGATGGGTTCCCGGCATAAGGGTTGTAAATATCTTGTCCCTCTTCAGGATTGACCTCAAATCCGAAATCGGATGTTAGTTTTGTATACCCAAGCTGAACGGATAGATCAACCGGCAATACAGAACCTCCCGGCAGCCATTGGTTCAATCCGTGTTTTACACCAAATCCAAATAGGCTCGTGCTGATGTCTTGCACGGTTACCGTAGGCATATATCTGAGAGAGATATCCGTATCCTTAATAATTCCAACCGTACCCTGAATCATTGGTGCAGGAACGTAAGGATAACCGGTTCCCTCCGGCATGGTAAAGCGGGTTATTTCCTGGCGCAATCCCGTTACGGGGTTGGTTCCAAAAATACCCATCTCGGGACCCGGAACATCTTCACCAAATGCGGTCTGAGCTTCAGACGGCCCACCAACACGCTCCAGGTTTTCAAAATTCAGTTCATCAACATTAAAGCTGCGGTCCCCGGTTGGAACAATAGCTACACCGGCACTGATCCGAAGATCGAATCCAAGAGTGCGGTATGGACGAGCTGAGTTTACCCATCCTGAGTTGAGATCAGCGCCAAAGCCGTTAGCAAACGGTTTGAGATACTCTTGCAAGAGAAGATTCGCATCATTTGTACCCGATCGCAGAATTTCGCCTGCATCATCAAATTGAGCTGTTGCTGTATTAACACCGGCAAGGGATATGAGCAAACAAGTTGCAAATAGTAGTAGAGATTTTTTTATCTGTAGCAATGTTTTCATAAATGATATTAATTGGTTTACACGATTCGTGAAGTTTGCAAATAATTGCGAAAGATCAAACTAATGATCGACATAGTAAAATGAATGATGGAGTTAAACTTAGGCACCTGGTGATTTTTTATGTGCTATAAGATATGACTGGCAAAGACTCCATTTGTTACAGAATTTGATTGATATGATCAAAATTTTACGAATTACCGCTCCAGGGATTCAAGTATATTGAGATAGGAGTTGTACCGCTCGGGGGCAATTTTTCCCTCTTCAAAGGCTGCCACCACACCGCATTTTGGTTCATGATAGTGCGTGCAGTTGTAAAATTTACAGTGCTGTCTTGGTTCGATCATCTCCGGGAAGTAGAGGGAGAGCTCTGTTTTTTCTATATCAACCAGCCCGAATTCGCGGATACCCGGAGTATCAACAACATAACCTCCACCAGTTAGCGGTATCAGTTGCGCAAAGGTAGTGGTGTGTTTTCCTTTCTGGGAATAGGATGATATTTCACCCACCCGAAGCTCCAAATTGGGTTCAATCTGATTGAGAAGAGAGGTTTTTCCGACACCGGACGGCCCTATAAAAACAGATGTTTTTCCCTCTATTTTAGATTTCAGATCATCAGTATCGCCTGTCTCAGCTGAGGTAATGGCCGTTTCATATCCCAGGGATTGGTACAGCTCCGACAACTCCTGTACATGTGCTTTTCCACCCGATTTGGCCAGATCTATCTTATTGAAAATAACTCCGCCCGGAACCTCATACGCTTCGCAGGTTACCAGAAACCGGTCGATAAATCCCGTGTTTAATTTTGGCTGCTTTACTGACTGAACCACCCAGGCTCGATCCACATTGGAGACCAAAATCTGTTCTCCTCTTCGGCCATGAGTGGCCTGACGGGGAATATAGTTCTCTCTTTCATGAATTTTCTGAATCGAGCCGGTTCCGTCATCACCAATCTCAATATCTACATAATCACCCACGGCTACAGGGTTGGTTACCTCTTTTTTATCGAGGCGAAATTTACCCGGAAGCCGGCTGTCTATGGTTTCACCATTACAGCTCACTTTATACCATTTTCCCGTGGATTGTATGACGCGACCTTTTTTCATAATGACAGAAAATACATGCTTTCAGGTATTAAATCGACAAATCATTTAAATTTAAACAGACTACGATGGGATGCGTGGGACCATATATTTAATGATAATCTCTTGTTTCTCGCAGATTAACGCTGATACTCTTTCCGCCCTCAACGCCTCTGCGGTGAACGTTCTGTAAGAAAAACAAAAGCCGAACAGATTTGATCTGTCCGGCTTCATATAGGTATGTTGTTCGTTTGTAATCAGGGAGTGTTAATCCATTACGGTTACTTCTTTGGTAGAGTCACTCTTTGCGTTGTTACCCGAAACCTGATTTTTATGAGATTCAGGTACCTTAAAGAACTCTTTCGGATCCTGAACAGCCTTATCCTCAAGTATCAGATCCAGGATCGGCTCCATTCGTTCAAGATATTCAACCTTAAGATTACCGATAACATCTTCCTCAATTTCGGCAACGTCTTTTTCATTCTTCTTCGGCAGAAATACCTTTTCTATACCGGCGCGTTTAGCGGCCAGTACTTTCTCTTTAATTCCACCTACAGGCAGAACCAAACCGCGAAGGGTAATTTCTCCGGTCATAGCCAGTGTGCCTTTCACTTTACGCTGTGTAAAGATGGAAGCTACCGCGCTTAGCAGTGCCACACCGGCCGATGGCCCGTCTTTCGGAACCGCGCCTTGTGGAACGTGAATATGGAGGTCCCAGTATTTGAATGCCTCTTCCGGTATGTTGAGCTCTTCGTAACGGGCTCTCAGATAGCTGATCGCCAACATGGCCGACTCTTTCATTACATCTCCCAGCTGACCGGTAATATGAAGCTTTCCGGATCCTCTGGAAACACTCGCCTCGATGAAAAGAATATCACCTCCGTAAGGGGTCCACGCCAGCCCCGTAGCAACGCCGGGTACAGTTGTTCGCTCGGCCACATCGGAAAAGAATTTACGCTTACCGAGAATATCCTGGATGTCGTTTACACCCACGCTCATCTTCTCGATATCACCGCTCGCTATCTGTGCGGCTACATTTCGGCAAACGGCACCGATCTGTCGCTCAAGCCCACGCACACCCGATTCGCGGGTATACTCATCAATTATTTTCTCAATCGCCTTGTTGGAGATTTTAAACTGCTTCTTGCTGAGTCCGTTCTCCTCGATCTGTTTTGGAATCAGATACTTTTTAGCGATTTCAATTTTCTCTTCCTGTGTATATCCGCTGATGTTGATGATCTCCATTCTGTCGCGCAGCGGTGCCGGAATCGTATCCAGCGAGTTGGCTGTAGCGATGAACATCACTTTCGAGAGATCATACTCCAACTCCAGATAGTTATCCATAAACGAATCGTTCTGCTCAGGGTCGAGCACTTCGAGCAGGGCAGAGGTTGGATCACCACGGAAATCGGAGCCTACCTTGTCAATCTCATCCAGCATCATAACCGGATTTCCTTTTCCGGCTTTTTTCATCGACCGGAGGATTCGTCCGGGCAGTGCACCAATATAGGTTCGGCGGTGACCGCGAATTTCTGCCTCATCATGAATACCGCCGAGACTGAATCGTTCAAACTCACGATTCAGTGAACGCGCTATCGACTTACCGAGTGAAGTTTTACCAACGCCCGGAGGTCCGTAAAAGCAGAGGATCGGCGCTTTCATGTCTTTCTTCAGTTTCAATACGGCCAGATACTCAACAATTCTTTTTTTAACCTTTTCCAGTCCGTAGTGATCCTCATCAAGGATTTTTCTGGCTCGTTTAAGGTCCAGCTTATCATCGGAAAATTCGCCCCATGGCAGATCCATTATCCACTCAATATAGCTATGTATAATCCCGTAGTTGGGGGAAGAGTTCGGGGTCATTTCTAGACGCTGCAGTTCTTTCTCAACCGTCTCCTTGGCATCGTCACTTAGCCCTTTTTTCTCTTCAAGCCGTGTTTTCAGCTTCTCAATATCCTGCTGTTCGCTATCCTCGCCCAATGCTTCCTGAATGGCTTTCATCTGCTGGCGGAGATAAAAATCACGCTGCTGATCATCGATATCGGTTTTTACTTTAGACCGGATCTCTTCACTGAGATTTAGTACCTGAAGTTCTTTATTCAAAAACTCCATCACTTTTTCGAGTCTCTCGGTAAACTTCTCGATTTCCAGAATTCCCTGCTTTTCTGCAATGGAGACCTGCAAATTTGAGGAGATAAAGTTTAGCAGAAATGCCGGACTCGAAATGTTGTTAATGGCAATGGACGCCTCTGACGGAATGTTGGGAGAGAGGTTTACAATTTTGGTTGCAGTCTCTTTAATGGATCTCATCGAAGCATCCAGCTCCACACCGCTTATATCCATCTCTTGCTGAACTGACTTTACATCAGCCCGGAAAAAGGGATCCTTCTGTGTAAACTCTTCAATTTCTATTACGCTTTTTCCCTGAATGACAACACTTTTGCTACCGTCGGGCATTTTTATCAGTTTCAAAATCTGAGCTACTGTACCATACTTGTACATATCTGAGGGCTCAGGATCTTCAACCGATTCATCCTTTTGAGTAACAACTCCAATTGTTTTGTCACTTTCGTAGGCTTCTTTAACCAATGCAAGCGACCGGTCTCTGCCAACCGTGATTGGAACGACGACCCCGGGAAATAGCACCGTGTTTTTTAATGGGAGAATTGGCAAATTATCGGGGACTTCCGATTCTGTAAGCCTTTTTTCCTCCTCTTCACTCATCAAGGGAATAGCCTGTTCAAAATCATCAAAATTTTCGCCTTGATCGTCAAATGTCGTCTGTATTTTAAACCGTTGATCAAACATGTATATGACTTAAATTAAATTTCTTTATCTGTTACTCACTATAGTCGGCAAATTCGAAGCCAAAAGTTGGGTTGGTACCATAACGTCATATCTTCTTTTTCTGTTCTGCCAAATTGAGTGGAGTGAGTTATTCCATGACACTTGGTCAGTTTTTCATTTATTCTCATCATATTAGATAAGATAACAGAATGCTTTAACGCTAAGGAATATAAATTTTAATTCCGGCCATGGAAGCACCTACAATTTCGTTTGTTGGTCCAATCTGACTGCTCTTGACCTTTAAAGCCGTATTGATCTCAAAATATTTACTTTCAAAGCCTATTCCCAACGTGTAATAGCCGGGCAGATGAGGCGCAATGCGTGTGCCCAAACGTAATGGAAGGAAGGGCAGGGGTTTCAACTCGGTGCCCAAATAAACAACAGGTGCTTTTGAAGCGAACTCGTGATTGATGACCGGCAGTCGCAAATCACCCATCAGTTTAATCCGGTTAATTTGAAACAGTGCACCGGCCTGAATGGAGGTTGGAAGCATTGTATAAAATGATTCATCCGATTGATCAGAGTCGAGTTCATAGGGGGAATCATCCTGATCATCGAGGAAGAACCAATGTTCGTTGGGGGCACCGGAAAATCGTATTTCTGATATGGCGGGCAGTGCAGTGAGTTGCTCCTCAACTCTTTGAGTGGATATTTCGTAAGGCTGATCAAACTGGTAAATCGCCCCCAGATCGGTTATTGAAAAGCTGACGCGAAGAGATTTATGTGTAGTGGCAGCTTCCCGCTGAATCTGAGACAGATCGCCACCAAATGTGATCAGGTAGGTCACACCCACGTCCAGTCCAAACCCGATGCCGGCAGGCTTCATAAGGTCCGAGAACGTGCCGTCCAAAAAAGTGAAGCCATTACTCTGATTGAAAAAGGATTGGTTCTCTGAAAAGGAGCGGGTGCTGCTTTGTTGAAATTGAGCGGTTCTGCTCCAGCTGTCTTCTCCCTCTCGATATTCATAAACATTATCGTAAAGGGCGTCAAGATGTGAACCGGCCAAAACTATTTTTGGGGCAATGCCCACTTTAAACTCTGATAGCTGAGGATTTAAACCGTTTAGGAAATCAAACGACTCTGCAAATCCAAACGACAGTTCGTGCAGCGACTGGTACCGGTGCCTGAATGATCGATCGAAGTAGAGAGTATTACCGCGTTCAACCGCTGTAGATGAGAAATATCCTCTCCCCAGTTCATATTTACTGAAAACTCTGCTGCGCAGTGAGAGCGCGTAAGATCTATTTTCTCCCTGCCATTTCAGACCAACCCAATGGAAGTCAGACATGGACTGAAAAGGAGCAACCCGTCGTGAGCCTGGGAAGTTTCTATCCAGAATGGTGCTTCTGTCTGCTTCAATCATTTCAAATTCACTGTCAGGACTCTTGTAGGGAAGAAAAGCTGAGCGAAACTGTTGGGATCTAATAGTAAAATCTGTCTCCGGCAGAAGGTATTCATTGTACACTCCGCTCTGTAAAAGAGATACTTGAAGGGAGTAGTTTTTTTCCTGTATATGGAGATTTGCAGGGTTTACAAAAAGTGCTTCATAGCCGGTCAGGTAGGCCGTGCCACCACCGCCCAAAGCCATGTTTTCTGCAGACAGTGAAATCTGTGCAGATACATTGATGGTTATGCATAAAGTAAAAACCACTCCCAGAGCGGCAACGCTGAAATACTTTAACAAGGGATTCTCCTCGATTAACTGAGAACTTTTAACTTAGCGGCCCTAAGCATTAATGTTTTTTGTCCGCGACTCTTAAAAAATACAACAACTCTGGTATCTTTGCCCGATCCGGTTCTCTGAATAATCTTACCGGCTCCAAATTTGGGATGCATCACCTGTACGCCCGTTCTGAATGGGTCTTCATCGTACTCATATTCATACGTGGAAGATGTTGATGACGGTTTTTTGGATTGAATCGGTGATTTCCAGTCGTGCTCGTACTCAATGGTTGTATTGTCCGGGTCACTGTTCGTTTCACCAAAACGGCTGTTTTTCTGCTGTATTGTTGCACCGGTTTCAGTTAGTACAACGCCCGAATCCACCTCATCCAGAAATCTGGACCGTGCCTGACGCTGTTCTTCCCCATACTTGTACCGAAGTTTACTGTAGCTGAAGAAGAGCTGTTTTTCAGCGCGGGTAATGGCTACATAAAAAAGCCGTCTCTCTTCTTCAATATTGGCTTCTTCTCCATCCCTTGGTCCCATTGGAAAAAGATTTTCTTCCAGACCAACAATAAAGATAACCGGAAATTCGAGTCCCTTCGAAGCATGGACCGTCATTAGTGTTACGGCAGGTTTATCCTCATCATACTTGTCGCTGTCGGTGATCAGGTTTATCTCCTGTAAAAAGTTGGAAAGCTTTGGATTTTTGGTGTTCTGCTGATAGTAAGCGATGGCATTTTGGAGTTCCAGAACGTTGTCTCGGCGGGTTAACGCTTTTGCATCGTTTTCCTCAACCAGCGCCTTCAGATATCCGCTTTTCTCAAGCATCTTTTTGGTCACATCCAGAAGAGGGGTACCGGTATCGAGCATTTCTTTTAAGCTCTCTATCATGTGGATGAAGTCGGCGATTCTGGCTTTTGCAGGCTTATAAATATCTGCTGAATCCACATCATGTAAAATCGTCCAGACACTCTGTCCGGTTGCACGGGCTTTTTTAAGCAGCTCATTCAATGTTTTGTTGCCAATTCCCCGGCTGGGCTCGTTGATGATTCGGAGTAAAGCCTGTTCATCTTCAGGGTTTACAAGCAGCGTAAGGTAAGCCAGTACATCCTTAATCTCTTTTCGCTGATAGAAAGAGAGTCCGCCTACCAGCTGATAGGTGATGTTTTTTCGTCTGAACGACTCCTCAAATATCCGGCTTTGATAGTTTGTTCTATACAATATGGCGAAGTCATTATTCTGATAGCCGTGCCGTAGCTTTAAATTCTGAATGTAGTTGGCGATACGATTTGCCTCGTCGCGTTCATCAAAATTTTCCAGAAGCGTAACGGTTTCCCCATCTTCATTATCGGTCCAGAGCGTTTTATCGAGCTGCTTTTCGTTTCTTTTGATGATCGAATCAGCACACTGCAAAATGTACTTGGTTGATCGGTAATTTTGCTCCAGCGGTACTTCAAGGGCGTCCTCGTAGTCGTTCTTGAAGTTCAGAATATTGCTGATGTCTGCACCTCTGAATGAGTAGATGCTTTGCGCGTCGTCGCCCACCACACAGATATTTTGATATTTATCCGCCAGCAAACGGGTTACTTTATACTGTGCGTGATTGGTATCCTGGTACTCATCAATCATGATGTATCGGAATCGATCCTGATACTTTTCAAGTACGTCGGGGTGGTCCTCAAAAAGTTCAATTGGCTTGATCAGAAGGTCATCAAAATCCATCGCATTCGCCTGTTTTAGCCGCTTTGCGTAGATCTGAAATACCCTTGCCGTAATATCATCCAATGTACTTTGAACAAACCTGTGCTGATACTGTTCAGGTGAGATCAGCTGGTTTTTGGCTTCGCTGATTTTAAACTGAATAGTGCGGGGTCGAATCTCTCGCGGATCATAATTTAATTCTTTCAAAATCAGCTTAATGGCATTCTCCGAATCCGTTGTGTCGTAGATCGAGTATTGACTTGTAAATCCGATCTTTTCAGCTTCAAACCGAAGAATTTTTGAAAAAATAGAGTGAAACGTTCCCATCCAAAGTCCGGACGCTTTTTCACCGATCAATCCCTGGATACGCTCCTGCATTTCTCGTGCTGCTTTGTTCGTAAACGTGAGTGATAAAATATTTTTAGGAAGCGCGTACTGTTTTTGAAGCAGGTGGGCAATTCTGTACGTCAGCACTCTTGTTTTGCCACTGCCGGCTCCGGCGATGATCAAGAGTGGACCGTTTACATGAGATGCAGCCTTTCTTTGCTGTTCATTTAAATCATTGAGAAATTCGGAAGATTTTTTTGAGTTGGAATTAGAATCGGGCTGAAGGGTAAACTGCTTCATTAAAAAACACTTTCAGGTTAGAATCACTTCGAATCGGTAAAACTACGAATAATTGAGCAAGAGAGTGGAGAAAAATTTTGAAAATTGTTTGGTCAATCGATGATCAGAAACTGAAGATCCATCACATTGTTTCCGGTAGGGCCGGTTTTAATGTGGCTGCCAAGTTTGTCAAAAAATGAGTAACTGTCATTTCTATGCAGGTAGTCATCTGCATCCAGCCCGAGTTGCCGGGCCTCTTCCAAACTTTTTTGATGCACTACTGCACCGGCAGCATCTGTTGGACCGTCAATACCGTCTGTTCCGGCACTTAAAAAAATGATATTGCGGTCGTAATTGGCCAGATGTTTGGCCATTCGAAGAGCTAATTCCTGGTTACGGCCGCCCTTTCCATCCCCTTTTACCTTTACGCTGCACTCTCCAAAAAAGATATACGCGGTCGGTGTATTCAGTTGATTAAAATCAGACGGTATTTTTGATAAGATGTGCTTTTCAAAATCGTCGATGGAGCCGGCCCAGGGTTTCTCATCTTTGATGGTCTGAACTCCTTCTTTTTCCATTTGCTCTTTTGCGATGGTTGCTGCTTTGTTTGAGGAGAGGATGATTTGACTCTGATGATTCGGAATGTCTTTAGTCTCGAACCGGTCATTTTCTTTGGTACTTATTAGCAGAAATGATTTAACAGAATCGGGGATTATTTGCCATAATTCATTCTTCTTTAAAAGCGAGATGACTTCTGAATATCGAAAGCTTTGTGCTATGGATGGGCCACTGCCTATATCCTTAATATCGTCATTGGGAACATCGGAAATTATCAGATCGAAAAGCTGACTACCCTTTATGTGTTGCAGCAGCTGTCCCGCTTTTATATCGGAGACGGACTTGCGGACTAAATTCATCTCATGAATATTTAATCCGCTTTTCATCAAAATTTTATAGAGATCAACAACGTCTTTAAAGGGTACTGATGATACGGGTTTACAAAGCAGTGAGGAGGTTCCCCCGGATAGAAGGTTTAACACAATGGAGTGTTTTGGGATAGATTCTAAAAAATCTACTAAACGGTTTGCAGCATGAATTGATTTTTCATTAGGAACTGGATGGGATGCACTTAGAACTTCAATATTTTTCGGCAGGATATTTTTACGTACAGAATCCGTAATGACCACACCACCGGAAAGTTTTCCATCTAAAATACGACTTGCAGCTTCTGCCATCACAACGGAGGCTTTACCTGAACCGATGATGAATACTTCCCGATCTGCAGTCAGCTTAATATCGTGGCCAAAAATATTAAGCTTGTTCAACCGGGAGTCATGTTTTAAAAATGAGGGGATGAGCTGTTCCGGAGAGGAGCGGTCTAATGTATTTAGAAAAAAACTTACAGCTTTTGATGGATCAATTCTCATGGTTGGACTTGATGTGAGCGGACAATTCAACATGTACGGCCTATAAAAACACATTTTAAGAGAAAGAATCGAATTGATCACCTTAAAGGAGTCATTTAACAAAGATTAATTTTAAATATTAAAATTTTCTAATGTTAAGAAATTATATATATTGGTTTCAGGTTCAGGGTAGATGCTAGTTCTTCACTGAAGATATGAAAAAGTTAGTTTCAAGAAACGTAATCAAATGGCAAGAAGATGAGTGTTCAAGCAAAGAGAAGGGTAGATTATTCAGCGTTGGTTAACTATATACAAGAAGAGAATATGAGGCAGACCAATCGCCTTTTAGAGGAGATGATTCCCAAGTTGGTAGAATATTTGCAAGTAACGTTGGCTGCAACGGAAGAATCCGCAAAGGAGTGTGTTCAACAGGCGTTTTTAAACGTTTATGAAAGGATTACCGGGGGAAAGCTGAAAGATCCTAAGTCGTTGCTGTCTTATATGATGATGACAGCTCGAAATGAATATTTTAACCAGTACAAAAAAAGCAGCCGGTATGTAAACAAGGAGTATGTTGCCGATACCGTTAGTGAACCGGCGGATCAGATCGACCGGCTGGTAGATCAGGAGAGAAAAGAGCTGCTTTTCGAATGTATAGAAGAGCTGGATGAAGACTCACAGATTTTTATTCTCTATTTCATCAATCATCCGGATGCAACCACGAAAGAGGCGAGTGAATTTTTTGATCTTTCAGAGGCCAACATTCGAACAAAAAAATATAGAATAACGCATCAGCTGCATTCATTATATAAAATGAGATCCAACGGCCTGGATTATTAAAAACAGCAGAACTTGTTGTTCAATTGGTTACAGTTCAGATATCTGAAATATTGAGTTGCGGATTTATTATATTTGCAACCTTTAAATCAGTAATAAAACAACGCGTTTGGATTTTTTAGCACCCTATGCGGCACTTTTTGAAAAGCAGCTGCAGAATTTAGACTACCCCAAAAAACCTGAAACTCTTTATCGTCCGCAGCGCTACATCTTAAAGAATGGCGGTAAGAGAATACGGCCCATACTTTCTTTAATTAGCTGCGGTATTTGCGGTTCAGATCCCGTAAAGGCAATGCCTGCTGCCCTTGCTGTTGAGCTGTTGCATAATTTTACACTTATTCATGATGATATCATGGATCAGGCCGACAGCAGAAGAGGAGAACCTTCTGTTCACAAAAAATGGAATGAGGCAACGGCTATATTATCGGGAGACAGCATGTTTGCCCACTCACTTCTGCAGCTCCAAAATATTTCTGAGGATGTAGATCACAAAAAAATCAGTGATCTCTTTTTAAAAGCCATCAACAAAGTTTGTGAAGGGCAGGCTATGGATATGGAGTTTGAAACCCGCAACGATGTAACCATCGACGAATATCATCAAATGATTGATGGTAAAACAGGTGCTTTAATCGGGGCTGCCATGCAGATGGGCGGTATGTGCGGCAGTGCTTCTCAAAATCAACTGGAAAAACTTCTCGTGATCGGGAACTCACTTGGCCTCGCATTTCAGATACAGGATGACTGGCTTGATGTATTTGGTGATCCCGAGAAAATCGGAAAAAGAAAAGCAGGGGATATCCATGAAGGCAAGAAAACATTATTGATGCTCAGTGCGTTAGAACGGTGCAGCAAAACGGAGCGGGAAGTTATTCTTGGATATCTTGATAATAAACCGCTGTCTGAACCGGAGGTGGAGGAGGTTGTTAAAATTTTTGAATCCAACGGTATTAAAGAGGAAACCAAAGATCAGTTTTTGAAACATTACAGACACGCCGAAAAGGCTCTTCGGGAATTTGGTGATTCCAACTATAAACAAGATCTTCAACATCTGATAAAATTTTTGAAAAATCGTGAAAGTTAAAAACATGCGTAATTTACTATTCCTATTTGCAGCAATGCTTCTTTTTGCCTCATGCCGAAGCAGCGACTTGATTCGCCCCGGCGACTCACTTGAGGTGGCTTATGAAAAGGCTTTTAATCAGTTTGAGCAAGAGAACTACACTGAAGCAGCCCGGGCTTTTGAAACGGTGATATCAATCGGGAGGGGAACTGATATTGGGCAGGACGCACAATTTTACCTCGCTGAAAGCTATTTTAACAATCGCAGGTATCTAATTGCTGCATCAGAATATGAGAGGTATGCACAGTTTCATCCAAATTCTCCCAGAAGGGAACAGGCTGATTTTAAAAGAGCTCTCAGTTTCTACAACCTAAGCCCGAGATACAGGCTTGATCAGACATACACTTACCGCGCTATTGAGAATTTCCGACTTTTACTCTCTAGATTTCCAAATTCGGAATATGCAGAGGACGCTGCGGAGTATATCTCAGAGCTTAGAACAAAGCTTGCCCGTAAGGCATACAGTTCTGGTGAGTTCTACAAGAGAACAAGCAGATACCAGGCTGCTGCGGTCTATTTTGATATTGTTATAGACAACTATCCTGAAACAACATGGGCTGAACAAGCGCTGGTTGACCAAATGGAGTCGTACATACTATATGCAGAAAACAGTGTGGCTGCCCGTCAGGCCGAACGATTTGAAATGGCTCTCGAATCTTATGAAACTTACCTTCAGCTTTTTCCGAGAGGAGAGAACCGAAGCCGAATCGAAAATCTTTACGACCGGGCTCAGCGTGGTCTCAGAGCTGCAACCCAAGGAGATTCGGTAGTTCAGAACTAAGACTATTGCGATTGTGAAACGGATTGGACTTTTTGGCGGCTCATTCGATCCGGTTCACAACGGACATATTGAGGCTGTCAATTCATTTTTACACAGCAGAGTAATTGACGAGATTTGGATACTGCTTACTCCGGATCCGCCTCACAAGACCGATCAGCAAAAGACAGAATTTGAGCATCGCTACAATATGCTCAAACTGGCCTTTCAGGAGAGTGATCAAATTAAGGTCAGCGATGTTGAGAATGATCTGCCAAAGCCATCCTATACACTCCAGACAATCCTGCATTTAAAGAAGACGTACCCGGAATGGACATTTTTTCTGTGTATTGGGGAAGACAGTCTGGAATCACTTCATAATTGGTATAAGTACGATGAGATAGTAGAAGAGTGTACTTTGATGGTGGTAGACAGGCCCGGATCGGATCACAGCGGCGTTGATTCTGAAATTCTTGAGAAAACCATTTTTGTAGATCATCAACCGATGGATGTATCCTCAACTGAAATTAGGAAACTTTCTGTATCCTCGATTGATGATGTGCCGGAGAACGTTCAAACGTACATTCAAAAAAATAATCTCTATTCCGAACTAACATGAAAAGAAAAGATTTTCTGAAAACTGCCGGTTTCGGTATGGCCGGCCTCTCGTTTATTAACGGCTCATCAAATAAAGATTACGATTCACTGGCTAAACCCGCGCGTTTAAAAGAGGGAGATCGTGTTGCGTTGACTGCTCCTGCCGGGATTGTGTATGATAATACTGAGTTTGACCGCATGAAAGAGGTTTTGGAATCGTTCGGGTTTGAGGTTGTTTTTGGTGAACATGTGAGAAAGCGATTCGGTTATCTTGCCGGAACAGACCGTCAGCGTGCCGAGGATTTAAATCGTTTTTTTTCCGATCCTGATATAGACGGGATTGTTGCCGTAAGAGGAGGCTGGGGATGTGCGCGAATCTTGCCTTATCTCGATTTTGAGATGATAAAAGAGAATCCAAAAGTTTACTGCGGATTCAGCGACAACACTACGCTTCATATGGCATTTCTGCACCGTTCTAATCTGATCTCTTTTCACGGGCCAAACGGCACATCAGATTGGACTGATCTGACAAAAAACAGTTTTCGAAGCGTATTAATTGAAGGAGAGAAGAGTGAGTTTCATTCAGAAAGTGATGTTCAACTTATATTTCCGGGAATCATAGAAGGCCGATTGATCGGCGGAAATCTTTCCATTTTGACAACAACACTCGGTACTGATATTCAGCCCGATACCGAAGGGGCGATTCTGTTTGTTGAAGATATTGGAGAGCCGGTCTATAAAATAGACCGCATGTTGGTTCATCTTAAACAGGCCGGCATGCTGGAGAATTTAAACGGTTTTATTTTTGGGCGGTGCACTAACTGTCCGGATCCGTCTGAATTTCATTTTACTCTGAAGCAGATTTTACAGCAGCACATTCGTCCATTGGGTATTCCCGCAGTGATGGGTATGGATATCAGTCACGATCCCGATAATTTCACGATTCCGCAGGGAGTCAGAGCTCGCTTTGATGCCGATAATAAGTATTTGAAACTGTTAGAAGCTGCTGTTCTTGATTAATTCTCCATCAGACCGGTATTTCGAGAACTCTTGACATTCCCCTCTCAAGAGGGGACAGATTAGAGAAAGATCGCGAAGCGAGGCTTTCGATATCAGGGGTGTGTAATTTTGTAACGTTAGGCTGAACGCAATTCTCTCAACTGTGTGACAAGTTCTAGATGGTCTTCTCATGTTTACTCATCTCTGAACTCTTATTTTGTTTACTCGACTGTCGAGTATTCATCATCAGTTCAAAGATTTGAGAGTTTCCACTCGACAGTCGAGAAAGTTTTTGATTTCAAAAATTGAGCAATTTATCCATCTGATCTTTCAGCCTGTGATTTGCCAGGTATCCTTTCTCCAGGTCTTTGTTGAAGGGCACAGGTGTATGGAGTGAGGAGCAGCGCATCACCGGAGCATCAAGCAGTTTAAAAGCGCGCTCGGTAATTCCTGCAGAAAGTTCACTCATCGGGCCGAGAACTTCTGAATTTTCCTGCAGCAGTAATACCCGCCCTGTTTTCCGGATTGATTCTACAACCGTATCCCAGTCGATAGGTGCAAGAGAGCGGAGATCTACAATTTCCAGGTTGACACCCTGCTTTTTATACTTCTCTGCAATTTCTTTAGCCCAAACAACACCGTATCCAAAAGTGACGATCGTTGCGTCATCACCTTCACGAATGATGGAAGCTTTTTCCAGATCTGTAAATGAACAGTGATCCGGGGTGATCTCTTTGATGCTTCGATATAGTTTTTTGTGCTCAAAGAAGAGAACCGGATTTTCATCATATAAAGCCGTGTAGAGCATATTTTGTGCATCCTGAACATTTGAGGGGACCAGAACCCGTACACCGGGCAGCTGCATGAACCAGTTTTCGGGGCACTGGGAGTGGAACGGTCCAGCACCCACACCGCCGCCGTGTGGAGCACGGATGGTCACATTTAGATCGGGCATCCAGCGGTAACGGCCTTTGGAAAGATTGTTTACGATCTGGTTGTATCCGCAGGAGATAAAATCGGCGAACTGCATTTCAACAACTGGCTTAAATCCCTCAACTGCCAGCCCGATCGCCGCACCAATGGCTCCTGATTCAATTATAGGCGTGTTGCGAATTCGTTCTTTTCCAAACTGATCCAGAAATCCCTCCGAAGCTTTGAACACACCGCCATATTCGGCGATGTCCTGGCCCATCATTACGAATGAGTCATCTTCGGTAAATGCCTGCTTTTGAGCCAAATGCACGGCATCAATGATTCTCTTTTCTGAGGATTCATAATTTTGGCCATTACTCGAAGGTTGTGGCTGGGATTTTAGTCCGGCGCGATTCAACTCCTCCTGCTTATTAAATGTTGGATCTTCTGCATTAAGAGCCCGCTCCAGATCATCGCTAAAAACGGACTTCATCTCTTCCTTGACCGACTCCATTTCTGATTCGGAGAGTACTTTCTCTTTCAGCAGCCACTCCTCATAGCGTTTAATGGGATCTTTCTCAGCCCATTTTTCAAATAGCTCGTCGGGGACGTAGAAGGTACCGGAGGCCTCTTCGTGTCCGCGCATTCTAAACGTTTTGGCTTCAATCAATACCGGTTTACCGGAGAGTGCCAATTTTCTTGCTTTAGAAACCGCTTCCTGAACTTCAAAAAAGTCGTTCCCGTCAATGATCATGCTCTCCATACCGTAACCAATGGCCCGATCCGCGATATTTTCACAGGCAAACTGCTCTGATGAAGGAGTGGAGAGGCCGTATCCGTTGTTTTCAATCATGAATATTACCGGCAGTTTCCACACGGCAGCAAGATTGAGTGCTTCATGAAAATCTCCTTCGCTTGTAGCGCCGTCCCCGCAATAACTGAATGCAATCTGATCTTTATCACGAAGCTTAGCCGCCAGCGCTATACCATCTGCAACCGGCATGGTCGAGCCCAAGTGAGAGATCATCCCGAAGATTCGATGTTCGGTAGTGCCGAAGTGAAATGAGCGGTCTCGTCCGCCGGTGAAACCATCTCGCTTTCCAAATAGTTGTGTAAAAAGAGTATAGAGCGGAACACCGCGAGTGGTGAATACACCGAGATTGCGATGCATTGGGAGAATGTAGTCCTCCTTTTTGAGGCTGAGCGTTGACCCGACAGAGATCGCTTCCTGGCCCATTCCGGAAAACCATTTACTGATTTTATTCTGGCGAAGAAGCGTAAGCATGCGCTCTTCAATAAGGCGGGGAAGCAGTAGATCCTTATAGTTTTGAACCGCTTTATTATGATTAATTTTTTTTGCGGGGGCTATCATTAATATGAAATTTATGTGTAATTTATTTGTTTACTGATGGTCAAATATGAACCTGAAAGATTAATAAAAACTCTGACCCGTATGGACAGGAAAAAACGACACTTTGTCAAATACTATTTATCTAAAACATAGCTTTTAACAATTTAAAATACACGGTGAAATGGAAGCACTTGGCAGACAAATTCTGGTTGAGTTTTACGATTGTGACGAATCCAAAATAAATGACGTCTCATATATCGAAAACTCCCTCATACAAGCGACTAAGACATCAAAAGCGACAATCATATCTCACAATTTTCACAAGTTCAGTCCATACGGCATCAGCGGGGTGGTTGTAATTGCCGAATCTCACGTGGCAATCCATACATGGCCTGAATATAACTACGCGGCCGTTGATATCTTTACCTGCGGTGACACCATTGACCCATGGGTGATTCAAGAACACCTTAAAGAGTACTTCGAGTCGAAAAATGTTTCCAGCATGGAGATGAAAAGAGGGATGTTTAAAGTTCCGGAGGGCCAAAAATTGCTATTCAAGCCGGACCAAAACTTTCAGTCCAATTAATTCAAAACGTTTCAATTTGTATATGCGCTGAGGAGTCTTTAACTCTTCAGCTTGGGGTGTGAATGCCTATATCCCGCAACCCTGATAAAGTTATAGCTCCATTTTTTTAAAACATTAATTCAAAACATCGATTTATTATGATGGTAAAAACTCCAAATATCTACACGCTCGTTAGAGGTGCCAGCGAAGGCCGAACCAGACTCAACGCATTTGATAAAGCGCTTCTGAATGCCGGTGTTGGCGATACCAATCTGATGCGTATGAGCAGCATCTTGCCTCCGGCTGCCGAGCAGGTTGATGTGAGTGAGATCACACTACCCAAAGGTGGTTTGATTCCGTTAGCATACGCAACAATCGACAGTACAACACCGGGACAGCTTATCTCAGCGGCCATTGCTGTGGGAATTCCGGAAGACGACCGGGAACCGGGTGTGATCATGGAATTTGAAGATCATGCTCCGCTGACAAACGTAGAGGAGATTGTGCGTCAAATGGTTGTGGATGGATTTGAATACCGTAATCGTAAGCTTAAAGAGATTAAATCACTCGGAATTGAGCACAAAGTGGAGCGGTGCGGATCAGTATTTGCCGCGGCTGTTCTCTGGTACATGTAAACATGAGTATTGAGTAGCAGGTATTGTGTAGTAAGATTAGTTGTTGATTAATGCTGTGGTTTATAACCACCTGCTACCTGCTAACTGCTACTTGAAGCCTGCTACCTGCAATCTGAAGCCTGAAAATTGATAAAATGCCTTTACAATACAACGAGTACTACAATGAGCAAACCGGTCTGACGATTGGCCTGAAGAAGCTCTTATTTGCCAAACAGTCGGAATATCAGCTGGTTGAGGTTTACGAGACCGACACCTGGGGCAACCTGATGACCATCGACGGGATGGTGATGCTGAGTGAGCGTGACGAATTCGTCTATCACGAGATGATTTCCCATGTAGCGATGTTTACCCATCCAAACCCTAAAAGAGTGCTGATCATTGGAGGCGGGGATGGCGGCACAGCACGCGAGGTGTTGAAGCACAGCTCCGTGGAGCATGTAGACATGGTTGAGATCGACCAAACCGTGGTTGAGGCTTCTAAGCTCTATTTTGCGGGTGTGGGTGATTTTGAGAATCCAAAACTGAACGTCCTCTATGAAGACGGTATCGCATTCGTCAAAAATGTGAAGGATCCTTACGACGTAATCATTATTGACGGCTCGGATCCGGTTGGGCCGGCGGAAGGTCTGTTCGAAAAAGACTTTTATCAATTCTGCCTGGATGCTCTGAATGATGATGGAGTTCTTACAGCTCAGACTGAGAGTCCGTGGGTGGAGTCATACTACCCGAGTATGAAGAAAGTGTTCAGAGCTTTGGACGAACTTTTTGAAGTTTCCAAGATGTATCTGAGCTACATTCCGCTCTACCCGGCGGGTATGTGGTCGATGGCTTGCGCCACCAAGGGGGAGGACCCACTGAGTTCCGAAGTGACGAAACGAATTCGGTCAAACCCCGAGCTCTTGGAGTCGCTCAACTACTACAATGAAGAGGTGCACTTCGGGGCGTTTGCACTGCCCAATTTTGTAAAGAAAATTGTGGAGTAAACAGAGATGATTGATGCTCGTTACTTAGTGTAAATCACTCAAAAATTATCTTGAAAAAGAAGGGGGGATCGGCATTGGCCGGTTCCCTTTTTTTATTGGGAGAAGTTGTTGAACTATACCCGGAATTTGAATTAATAAATGAAAAAAAGAGAGCATTTCTTCGAAAACCCCGCTGACTTAAATTAATTAAGTGATCATAAGGGCTCGTTGGGAAGAAAGTGAGATTTGTAAAGTTTCTTGCTGTGAAATAGTATTTATAAATAATCTATTTATAAAAATTTAAAATACTGTACAGCAATAAATTAGATTCATCTATATATAAATAATTTAATACCGATTCTTACTGATACAGAGCCCGGTCTGCCAGATAGACAGTGGCTCCAAACAGGGTTAAAAAAGTTAGGCTGAGCACCGGTTCCCATATAACAAAGCCGCCAATGAGCCCTAAAACAGCTCCTAAATACTGAATGGTTTTGAGTTGTTCATTGGTGGCATTTTTGATCATTCGCTCCAATCGTTCTTCGTCATATTGGCGAAGATTATTCTCAACAAATTTCTGAATGTCGAGCCGGTTAACCAGCTTGTAAATAAGCTCTGTAATCAGCCGGTCGAACTCATCGGAAGCTCCCTCAATATTGGCCGGTAGATCATCAAAAAATTCATCGATAAAACCGAAGTTTCGCTCTACCGTTATGGGCAAATCCACCACCGATTCTTCAATCAAATTTTGCAACGTTTGTCCCTTCAAAAGGGTGTATGTTTTCAGTGCCGTGCGTTCAATGGGTTTCTCTTTCAGGCCGGTTTCGATCTCTTTGGCCAGATAGAAACTGACCTTTTCTCTGAACGATTTATCATGTACAACGGAGTGAACATAATCTACAATCCACTCCTTAAACTCTTGCCGAAAGGCTTCTTTCTCAACAGACGAGAGCAGACTTTCCTGGAGCTGTGACCGATAGTTTTTTACAACATTTGATTCTTCAATCTTTGACTTGATGAGCTCAGGGTTTATTAGGTCCTCGGCAACGGCGGTAGAGAGCCTCCAGGCAATGCGCTCCTTCTGAGCGGGAATCAAGCCTTGCCCCAGCAGAGGTCGTCGGTTTAGGGGGCGAAATAGCATGGTGATTGCAATCCAGTTGGTAAGAAATCCAATCATTCCGCTCACGCTGATAATCCGAAGAAGTCCGGCTAGTGCAAATTCATACCCGAAAAGATGGAACGAGCTGTTTGGGAAATCCCAGTAAAATGAGAATATGAATAGCAGAATGAGCAGATAGGGAATGGGCTTTAAAAAAAGCAACAGTTTTACCGGTCTGTTGAGTTTTGGCGGTTCTTCTGTTTCTTTTTGATCTGTATCGGGTAAATCAAGTGTGATGTGACGTGACAGTATAGATCTAAAGTCACTCGTCTTCTGTTCCGGTTTCACACCGTCCATATTATGATATTTTTCTGTACTCATAGTTATTCAACCATTCAAAATAGGGTAGAGCGCCTTACTATACTACTATGCTTTCACGAGAGAGAAGCATGGATAGTTTCAGCCGTTAAATCAGCATTTTCTGAAAGCTTATTTAATGTACTGATTTCCTCTGCATACACCGGTCCGTTATTCAGATAGGGTGTCAGATACTTGCCGGGTTTTACAAAACGGCCATCAATTTTCAGGTAGTTCTGATTTTGCCGTTGATCCATTTTCTTACCAAAGGATGAAGCTGACTGTACACCCAATTGGTTTAAAATAGAACCTGTTTCAGCAATGGTTCTTACAGGCATCAGTTCTGCTGATGGAGAGTCTGAGTCTGAATCGGGGCAATAAAAGTGGATGTCCGGGTGAAATGGTGATTGGTAGGCGTTGAATTTCTCTTTAGGTACTGAGATGGCCTTCACGGTTTGATTGTAGATGACCGAATAGAGGTCACGCAAAGTACTCAGGAGCTCTCCGGACACTTTTGTGGGCGTGAGAGTCAGATCCAGCGGATAGATGCTTTCGTGTGCAACATCGGTACCGGTTATATTTCTGATGAACATCGGTTTAAATTCCCCTTCAGCCTGCACTTTAAAAAACTGTTTTTGCAGTTCACTCCAGGTTTCGCTGAAAAAAGAGTTTGCAGCTGTTCGCGGATAGCTGATCAGAGGGTCTTCACTGTAATCGAGAGTGTGCGTAAAAAGTTGCTGTAGTGTATTCTGGGCATTTTCCAGAGAGGCGAAGATCTCATTCTCAATCGCCAGTTGCAGCAGATCGAACGTGGAGAGGGGATCATGGGTGTGATATTCCATCTCATTAACCCGATCCTTAAGCGGAATCCACTCATCAGGATTACATCTTATAGGTCTGTTTGATCTCCAGAGCTGCCCGGATTGATCCCGAAAATTTTGATATTTAAAGTAATCGGAAAAGATCGAGGCCAGTGCGGCAACTTCCATTGACGGACGATTCCCGTTCTGTTTCCATAGATGACGGATTAAAGATCGATTCTTTAGCCTCTGTTCCATTAAATTGGGCTGTATCACTTCAGCTGTACTGATAAGCCGTTCGATACCCCGTTTACCAAGGTGCTGGATGTAGGAGCGTTTTACAGACGGATCCTTCAGAAATTTACAGAGTGACCAGGCTATGAAATCACCGGACGGATCGGGATCTGTTGCGATAATTATGTTACCTGCCCAGCCGGCCTGCTGCTTCAGCTCTTTTCGAAAACCAATCTGATCGGGATCAGCGATAGCTTTTAACTGATGTTTTTTTGGATCGTAAACCGGTTTCCATGCGTAGCCGTTAGTAGACATCACATAGACGGAGGAGGGAGCATAACGCTGAACAATCCGCGCAATGACCGGAGATTCAACAATCAGGAGGGTATAGATAGAGCCGGCACTCACAGTGACTTATTGAGCGCTTCCAGGTATTGGTTCTCAAGTTTAGTCATCAGTTTCTTCTCTTTGGGTGTCTGATCGTTGTGTCCGGCCAGATGAATCAAGCCGTGTACGAAAACGCGAAGGAATTCAGTTTTTACATTGTCATCAAACTCTGCGCTCTGTTCGGCAATGCGGGGAGCACAGCAGTAGAGTGTACCTTCAATAGCCCGGTCATTCTCTTCATCATATCTGAAGGTAATAATATCGGTAACGTAGTCGCGATCGAGGAATTCGTGATTGATCCGGACGATTTCGTCCTCATCAACATAAACCAACTCAATCTCTTTATAGAGTACTCCCTCGTTCTTTTCAGTAATCCCGATCAGTTTCAGTAGCTCCTGCTCCTCAACAGGCACACTTTCTCCCGACTCATTATTGATAATCAGTTTGTTCTCAGGTTCGGACGGGATGTCAGGAAAGTTCGTCATCATCAAAGGAGAAGTTATCCAGATCGGCGGTATCGGTCAGCGACATAGCCACGCCGCACATCATCAAGTCTTCAGGGAGTTTGGTGAAATCACCTTTCAAAACGGCTTCGTTAACGTTTGCATACATGCTGCAGCCCGCACTCTCTTCTACAATCAGCCCGGTAGTGTTGGTTCCGTTTTTACCAAAAAAGGTAACCTGCTTCAAAATATCGCTGGCAATAAACGCCGTACAGTTGTGGAGCTGAAGAAAAGTACTGCCCGAGTAGACAGACACCATGTTCATGTGTTCCTCTTCCACCTGAAGCCCGAGATGTATTTCGAGAGCCAGTTTATTTCCGGCTTCTTTGTTGATCACCTCGAACCTGAAAACATCGTCTCCCAATGGTTTGGGCTTTGCATTCAGGATTTCTCCGATGGCTGTGATATTCTCTTTTGTAAATTCATGGATCATAATTCAGCAATATGTCTTCGTTGGCTTCCATCAATATACAATCTGGTTGCCTAAGATTAAATAAGCGGTTTATTTTGATTGAATTTAGATTCCGAGTCCAAATCGTTCAATCTGCTGTCTGCTCTCCTCAATGTCCTGAGGTATTGGCAAACGGCCTTCTGTCATAATATTTACTTCAATCGAAAGTTCTTCAGCTTTTTCGGTGCGATCTGTTTCAAAATAGATATTCTGCAGAATCGAAAGTCTGCTCACCGTAAAGCTAACATCTTCAATTACAGTATCACGTTGTCTTGAAAGACGTTGAAGTTCTCTGTTCAGCGATTGGGCTCTTCCGGTGTTGGCTTGTGCCCGAGCTCTTCTCATATCTTCCTCCACGTTGCTCATCCGGATTTCAACTCTGTCAAGATCCCTCATGTCATACCTGAGTTCGTGAAGTAACCGGCCCTCTATAAATTCGGCCAGATTATTTGCACGTTCGTTCTCATCCACCCGCATATAGCGAAACGCATAGAGCGAAGCAACGGTCCAGTCGTTTTCGATATCACGGAACGGTATCATATCCTCACCGTACCTGAGCCAATGAGCAGCACTTTCAACGTCATTCCTCTCGAGGTAAGCGTCGGCCAGCTGCGTAAATCCATATCGGTAATTACCCAGCATTCTGCGAACATTTTCATCAAAATAGACGGTTGGAGAGTTCCAGTTATTGAACTGAAACTGTCCCAGACGATCAGCATGGACTTCCGGTTCCACATGCCCGAAAGCTCCGGCCTGCCTCCGAATTGGCATTACTCGAAATGCTTTTCCTTCGAACTGAAAGTAGGGTTCAAGATTCAACAATCCGGATCTCGATACAGTGTTTGCAAAATAGATCGGTCTCAGCCACTGATTTTGGCGGAGCAGTTCCAGAATCATACGATCCTGGGTCTGCAGGTAATACCGCATGTTCCCCTGCTGATCACGCCCGGCAGATCTGCCTTCAAGGAAGAAGCGTACTTCATCGTCCAGCTCTTCAACCGGAAGTGAGAAGGGGGTAGCCATCAGCATCTGGTAAAAAAGTGTTTGATCAACAACACTGCCGGCAGAAACTAACTGTCCGAAACCTTCAGGATCAGCTTCGATCTGTTGAGGGTCGGTCCCAAAAACAGTGCTTAAGAGCTCTTTGTTTACGGGAATCACAATTTCTTGCGGATTATGAAGTTCAAGCTGCGACGTCATTCTATCAATTTCCTCATCAGTAAGAGAAATTGGAAGCGGTAATGCTTCATGCGTTTGTCGGTCGCGCAGCTGCTTTATGTACCATTCTGTATTTAACAAGCTCAGATTAACTACCCGTACATCTGTACGAATTCCCTCTACCTCCTGCAGATACCAGAGCGGGAAGGTGTCGTTATCACCATTGGTGAACAAGATGGCGTTCTTTTCAACAGAGTTGAGCAGGTTGTAGGCGTAGTCTCGTGGTACATAGTTGTCACTTCTGTCGTGACTTTCCCAGTTTTGATGGAGCATCCAGAAGGGAACGGCTGCAAAAGAGAGTGCCATAACACCGTAAGAGACGGCTTTGTTACTGCCTACAAACTGTTTGACTAACTCCATGATTCCGGTGAGCCCAATCCCTACCCAGATCGCATAGGCAAAAAATGATCCCACATAGGCGTAATCGCGCTCCCGGGGTTCGAAGGGTGTCTGATTGAGGTAGAAAATAATGGCCAGTCCCGTTAGGAAAAAGAGAGCCGAGACAGAAAAGGCCCGCTTCCAGTCATTTTTAAAGTGATATAATATTCCAAACAGCCCAAATAGAAACGGCAGATAGAAATAAGGAGTATTGGCCGGATTTTGATGATGACGGGTATCAGAAAATCCGGAGAACCAGCCCGTATCCTGGATATCGGCCTCCCGTCCGATGTAGTTCCAGTTCAAGTATCGAAGATACATGTGATTAACTTGATACTGCCATAAGTAGGCTAAATCGGAATTAAAATTTCCGTAGTAATCCAGGTGATGCGGCTGGTTGGAGTGGCGACGGGGGAATAGCGTTTCGGTAGACCGGTCGATACTTTGTGTCCGGTTATCAAATGTATTTCCTCTCAGCAGTGGTGCTGTACCATACTGATCGCGGTTCAAATAGTTAACGAAAGCCTGCACTTCTGAGGGATCATTTTGATCAATTGGCGGTTCTGCCTGCGAACGAATCATGACCAGTGCATAGCTTGAGTACCCGATGATAATCATAGCATAGGCCACAAGTACCATGTTTGCAATCCGGTATCCCTTTTTATGGGTGTAGTAGATTCCAAATGTGACAGCTGCAACAATCAGGATAATAAATGTCATAGGACCGATCAGGCCATAAGTAACATTTCCGATTCGCCCGGCAACATTGGGAAGATGAATAATTGTAACCGGGTAAATTGCAAGAAACCCTGCAACAGAAATTCCGGCCATCGCCAAAAAGGATGGAATGGTAAACTCTCTTTTTTTGAAATAGATAATCATTGCCACAAAAAAGAGAGCGAGAAGGTTAAGCAGGTGAACCCCGATACCGATCCCGAACATATAGGCAATTAAGATCAACCATCTTTCAGAATAGGGGCGATCGTGGTTCGCCGACCAGCGTAGGGCCATCCAAACCACCAGTGCAGTAAAAAACATGGATGAAGCGTACATTTCTGCCTCAACAGCATTAAACCACTGGGTGTGAGTAACTGTAAATGTAAGTGCAGCAAAGAGTCCGCCGCCGTATAACCCTATTTGATCCATGAAATCCATGTTGTCGGCACTGCCACGCCACTCTTCAATCAGATGAACTACAATCAGATAGAGAAGCATAATTGTGAAAGCAGAAGCTGTTACACTGATCATATTGATACTGAGGGCAACATACTCAGCCGGAATAAACATCGACACAACTCTTGCAAAGATTGCAAAGAATGGAGATCCCGGTGGGTGAGCAATCTGCAGTGTATGTGAAATCGCAATATACTCGGAAGGATCCCAGAAGGAGTTCGTTGGAGCAACAGTTAACGAGTAGATGACAAATGCGTACAAAAAACTGATTAGTGCAAATAAGCGATTACGCAGTCGGTGCTCAGCAAAAATAGATGAGAAATCCATAGGGTTATAAAATGTTACTATTAACGCAATTGGACGGTTTGACTGTCCGGTTAAATTTCGAAATAACGATTTGTTAGCAGTGAATAGAAAAACAATACTATCCAGTCAAAATGGAAGTGAAAAATATACCGAATCGCACTCTGAATGCACAATGAAAAAAGATAGCTGTTTTAGATTTATTAGCGAACGCTTTATAAAATCACTTATTCTCAACCGCCTTGTGCCTTTGGAACTGAATTTAACACGCAAAATATTCTTGCCATAAACGATAAAAATGGTTATCAACAGTCGTGAAAAAGTTGCGCGAATATTTTTGATAAGAAAAAATCTATTATCGAATCTATTTAGTTTCTTTGGACAGATTTTTTGAATGCTCAGTCAGTCAGGAAATCAGGCCGGGATTTTAATCAATCACAAAACCTTTTATAAATGGCAGGAACAGATACTGGTAAAGAACGATTTGCTACAAAATGGGGACTTCTTCTAAGTGTACTGGGAATTGCAGTTGGAACCGGTAATATCTGGCGTTTTCCCCGAATTGCTGCAGAAAACGGTGGCGAAACGGGAGCAGGAGCATTTTTAGTGGCATGGGTAACCTTCCTGTTTATCTGGTCTATTCCTTTAATAATTGCTGAGTACGGTATTGGGCGAAATGGCCGTAAAGGAGTGATCGGGTCGTACATGAAAATTGCCGGGGAGAAGTTTGCCTGGCTGGGTGCTTTTGTCGGTTTTGTGGCCACAGCCATCATGTTCTATTACAGTGTGGTTGCGGGATGGTCTCTCTATTACCTGGTAGAATCTGTTATAGCACCGCTTCCTCAAAATGTAGAACAGGCAAACATTGTATGGAATGGTTTTCAGTCGTCTATTATGCCATCCGTTTTTCATGCCATTATGATAACCCTGGGTGGTTTTGTGATTCTTAAAGGTGTAAAAAGCATTGAGAGGATGAACAAAATCCTGATTCCTTCCCTGCTTCTTGTATTGTTTATTTCTCTGATTAAAGCACTCACTCTGGAGGGAAGCGGCGCAGGAATCACTTATCTGTTTACACCGGATTGGGCTACATTAAAAGAGCCGAGGATATGGCTTGAAGCGCTAACACAAAATGCATGGGATACAGGTGCTGCATGGGGTTTGATCCTGACCTATGGTGCCTACATGCGAACAAGGGATGATATTACGATCACCGCGTTACAAACCGGTATTGGTAATAATATAGTTTCGCTGATGGCGGCAGTCATTATTTTTTCAACTGTATTTGGAACGCTGGGCGGTGATTTGACCGATAGCCAGGTGCTTGATATTATGCGTGATTCCGGGCCGGCATCAACCGGATTAACATTCATGTGGATGCCTCAGCTTTTTGAAGTGATGGCAGGTGGTAAATTTTTCGCCATCATCTTTTTTCTCGGCCTTACATTTGCCGCATTTAGCTCCCTGATTTCCATGATTGAGCTGGCAACAAAAGTGTTTGTGGATATGGGCGTAACCCGAACTAAAGCTACGATTGCAGTGTGCAGTGCCGGATTTCTTTTTGGTCTTCCATCGGCTATTTCACTGGAGATATTTGCCAATCAGGATTTTGTGTGGGGACTAGGTTTGATGGCCTCAGGCGGATTGATCTCCTTTGCAGTGATGAAATTTGGGGCAGATAAATTCAGAACTACTCTTGTAAATAATGAACATAGCCGGTTCAAGCTTGGAAAGTGGTGGTCCTTTATTGTTCGCTATGTAATTCCGGTAGAAGTAATAAGCTTGCTGGCGTGGTGGATTTATCTGAGTGCAACCAGTTTTGCACCAGACACCTGGTACAATCCGCTAAGTCCGTTTTCTGTTGCCACCGTACTGTTACAGTGGGGAGTAGCTATAGTACTTTTCAAGATCTACAACAGAAAAATTGCCAGGAAGACGATGTTAAATTAATCCTGCGGGGTTTTTATACCGGTCAGCGTTTATCGAGCTTTCTATCGATGCTTTGAAGCGTTTTATGGATTTCTGTCAAAACCGGCAGGAGTTCATTTTCAGGCTGCTTCACATGTTCCTTAGTTGTTGAACTGTAATGACCGCGATCTGTAATATTATCCCTTTGGTCCATCACCATTTCCCGGAACTGTCTGGCATTGACAATGCCGGTTAATGACATATCTGCCATACCTTGTGCACTCTGGCCTGCGGTTTCAATCATCAATTTACTAAGTCCTAACCTGCGCAGAATCGGGCCTTCGTGAAATGTCAAGTCCTGTATCTTATCAAGCGGAATAGATCGTTCGGTTTTAAACCAAATTCCTTTTTTAAAGTGAAGTGCACGGGTTGTTAGCTCACAGTATAGATTATCGAAATATTTGTCTATGTAGATCTTACCGAGGATGAGCCAGAAGGGTACCAGTATCAGTCCAACAATTGTAACTGCCATAAGTAATGCAGTTCCAATGTAGACGTACTTTTTTAATATTGGATCAAATTCAGCTTTATGAAGTGAGGTAGCTTTTCGTGTATTCCCCGTATCAGACATAATGTAGTTCGGTAAGTTAGCATTCGAGTATTGTGCTCGAAAATATACGGGAAACCTTAATTATTGTTACAGGGACTTGTAAGGGATTACATTAAAAGGGTATGAATATTATTCATCTTTTGGCAGAAATTTCATTGCTGCGGAGTTCATACAGTACCTCAGCCCGGTGGGCTCAGGGCCATCTTCAAATACATGACCAATGTGAGATTCACATCTGCTGCATATAATCTCTGTGCGAGTCATAAACAGACTGTTATCTTCTCGTTCTTCCACGGCTTCTTCACGAATCGGAGCCCAGTAGCTCGGCCATCCGCTTCGACTGTTATATTTGGTTTCTGAGCTGAAAAGGGGTTGTCCGCAGCCTTTACAAATATAAACACCTTCATCATAGAGACTGTTATATTCATTCACCCAAGGTATTTCTGTGCCCTCTTTGCGTAATACTCTGTACTCACTTGAACTTAAAAGTTCTTTCCACTCTTCATCAGTCCGGGTAATCTTTTCGTTGTTTGATGTGTCAGACATGGCTATAGAGTATGTCAAATGTTCGATGTGGCTATGCGTACCGGAGTATTCCTGTTTATTTACTTCATTTTGACCGCTGCTTTCTGAGCAGTTAACAAATGTAACCAGTAATAATAACGACAATATTGTAATAGTAGATTTCATGCAGTTAAGAACGCACAAAACAATAAAATCATTCTTTGGAGAAAATTATTTCTCCAAAGTACTATACTGCTTTTTTGAGAGTTCCTTTAGTCTTCTCTTGAAACCGACGGATGCCTTTGTGTAACCTCCTCCAATTCCGTCAATGAAATGAATATGATTGCTTTGATACTCTTTTACAAAGCAGGTAGTTACGGTAGAGTCGGTCACATGAATACCATAAACCAGTTTGCCGGTTTGATAGTAGCTTTCCAAAAGCTCAGATAGTTCATCTTTCATTTTAGGCGTACCGGCTACAATCATCTTGAGGCTTTGACTGAATTTCCGATAGTCAGAATTTTTTATGAAGTCGGGTTTATAATCCCCCCAGTCGGTTCCATTTGTAGATATGTGATAATTCATGAAAACGTAACCCGTCAGTTGTAATATAAAGAGCTTTAGAAAATAGGAGAGACGGCTTACTAAACTGTTTTTACTTCTCAGTTTAGATTCTGACCATAAATTTTTCAATTGAAAGGTTAGATTCATCTCTTCCTGTTTAACGGGAGAGGATGTAGGGTCATCAAATATTTGATATATGCCGTCCAGAACAGATTGATAGGTTTCGAACTGTTCTTTAATGGGTGCTTCAGTCACATCAATAATCAGGGATATGGCCAGTTCATCGGCCGGAAAAGGATTCCATCTGCATTCCAGGCCTGATAAATCTATATTGGTGGTATCAGGCAAATTCTTATCAGATTCAGATCTCTGTTTTACCCACTCTTAGCAACTAGAACGCCGTCTCCCATAAATGAAGCCTGCGAGACATGTTCGGATGTTTGAAATTTGGCCAGTAGTACATTGTGTCCATTTTCATAAAGCTCAGAAATTGGAACAACACCTGCAGCTAAATTTAGGTCAAAACTTTCCTTTGCGTGTTTTCGGCATCCTTTTGCAATCCTCTCGGCATCTTCTCGAAATTTTCCCGGAATGGCGATAATGGCACCATCGCCGCCAAAAGAAAAAGGCAGTTCGGTTACGTTTATAGCATTGCTCACAGCCGCAATAATTGAAGCTCCAATCAGGTTTACATCTTTGTACCGGCCTTTTTTTATCTGATTGGTTGAATCCCTGACATCCGATACAACAAGGCACCAGTCCTCAGGCATTTGTGTGTAAACACCGGGATTTGCAAGAGCCTTGAAACTGTCAGTAGATTTTAAATCTTTATAAAAATGAATACTCATCGAGCGGGTTTGCCGTATCTACAAATTGAAATAAAAATTAACAAAGAGCACAATTGAGTCTATACCGGGATTTTCTGAAGCCATGTAGCCATTGGATAGATGGTGGATTTTATAACCGACTTCCATTGAGTTATTTCCTGTATTGAAGTGGTATCCGGCTCCGGTACCAAGAAGAAAGTTGAATCGTGCTCCATTCATATTTGGGAAGTGATATTGAGTAACCAGAAATCCAATAGAACTGGTTAAAAAAGGGTAGCTATTGCCTTCTCGAAGAGGAATGTTTGCTATCAAAGGGATCATTCCAAAACCATATAGAGATTCTCGTTCTCCGTCTCTGCCGTCTATTGGGTAATTTAGCCACCCGGTAACAATCAATTCTGAACTTATCTGAGTTCGTATCGAAAGAATGTCAAGTTCAGTGTGGGTATATCCAAGCTTAAGAAACAGATGCCTTGAATTGAGCATTTTTCCCCATGCCCGGAATGAGTACGGTGCATAAGATCCGGAAACTGAAAAAGAAGGTTGAAATGTATAATCAGTATTTCCTTGTTGTGCCTGAACATGCTTCAAAGAAAAATGACAGATATTTATGAAGAGAAAGGATATCAAGAGCAGATACTTCATATGGCACATTTAAGTCTGACATTTATGAGTTTTGCCTTTTATGTACATAAGCGGCAACAAACCAAATGAACGCCCACCCGACAGAAACTATGTAATAAGCTCCGATAACTAAAAAGAGGGTATTTAAAAAGTATAGCAGATGATAAACCCAAACCGGGGCTTCAGTTACCTGTTTCTTAGTAATTGCTCTGAAATTTTGACTAAACAGAGTGAATGATCTCGCCAAAACCATTAAGCCTGTATAGATATATACAACATATTCCAGAACAGGAGAGGAATCGAAGAAAACAACCAAAGCAATGACTAACGTTGCCAGGATATCTACGACAATTTGCTTAAGCCACTGCATCTGTAGAGAAAAGAGTAGAATGAAAAAAGGCACCGTACAGGGTGCCTTTTATTGTCTTATGCAAGTTCAATTACTTCTTTTGCCTGAAGTCCTTTATCTCCTTCAGCAATAGTAAATTCAACTTTTTGACCTTCAGTTAGCTTTTTAAAACCGTCTGTTTGTATTTCTGAATAGTGTACAAATACGTCTTCACCACCTTCTCTCGTGATAAACCCGTAACCTTTGCCATTATGAAACCATTTAACAGTTCCAACTTCACGATTTTCCATAATAGAATCCCAACTTAGTTCCCATTGTAAATTTAATTCAGCCCATACCCTGGGGAGGATATGAACTCGTTTCGTGTGCTAAAATAGTTTGTTAGAACCTATTTAGCAATAAACTTTATAAAAGTGTTAGTCAAGCACATCCAAAGATTCGATGAGAACGTATTGGGAGTTGTCTAATTTGGCTGTATTACCCTGACGGGAGGAGGTCCAAAGAACATCAGATCGATCATGAACATCTACGATATATCCGCGAATAGAAACAATATGACCGGATTTGATCGATTTAAGTCGGTCAGCAACAGAGTCGTTAGCCGGAATGGCATGCATATACAAAAGCTTGCTTCGGATTTCACTAAACGTCATTGGTGGTCGGATAACATCTATTTTAAAATCTCTTCGGCTTATGGGGGTCTTCACCTGATTAAGCACCCGCTCGTCCGACAGCTCGGCCCAGCCTAAAACAAAATCGACAGGAGCCAGCTCAGATTTCTCGTCAAACCAATACCGTTTGTTTGATATAACCCTTGCTGTTGTATTCAGTCTGAATTTTGGTTGAAGTGTATAGTGTTTCACGTTGTGTTCAGCCAGCTGAAAACCTCTTTCAACTAAAGGAGCTTCCGGAGCTGTTACCCCAACTCCATGTTTAATTGGTCTTTGATCCCACAAATAGTAAGATCCCGCAAGGACGAGAATAAGAAACAGGTGCTTTAACATGGTCGTAAATTTTAAATTCATCTTACTGTACTCAAGAGATCTGAATTAACAGTTTGTTACAAAAAAGATAATCGATCCTGAAAAAATTACCATGATTATTAAAATATACTATAGTAAACCAGTGGCTTGAGGCTAGATCAATTAAACCTTTAGGTTAGGTGCTTTCAGATCTGATGAAGCAACAACAGTGCCTTTCTACATCTGATGCAGGTAACTGTTCCCTGATTTTTTGAGATAAAGGTCCCCTTGATTAAAGTAAGTTTATCTGTATACCGATCCTGAAGTTTCTGTCGGCTCCGGGCTCAAAAAACCGTCCGCCAAATGCATTTATGGCAACAGATGTATTATAGCGGGTATTCAAAATATTTCGTACAGAAAGGAATGGCCTGATCGACGCATTTTCAAACAGCTGGTCGATACTTGCAGACCATCGGAAATTAAGGAGGGCATAAGAGTCGTTTTTAGCACTATTTTGATTATTTGTGTAGTAGCTGCCAATCCATTCGCTGTCGATACTCAGGCTGTGTTGTCCGGGAGTATATGTAAGTACTGAACCAAACCTGATGGGAGCAACACCGGGGATGTCGTTACCGTCTAAATCACCGGAACTGAATCTGGCACTTAGGAGTGTGAACATCCCATTGAAAAATAAATCCTGATTGATCTGAATGCCCACTGTCGACTCTACTCCATAATGACGGGTGTTACCCTCATTTCTGAAATATGTGGGCCCATCTTGCTCTGTTTGGAACGGAAACAGAAGATCCTCAACCTGCATAGCAAATAGAGTGAAATCGTAATCTACCCGATCAATATTACCTTGAACTCCCGTTTCTACACCGACTGTTCTTTCGGGATCTACATTTTGATTAAACCCGTTTCCGCCTTCCGGCCTGTTCACTAGTTCTGTTGTGGTTGGTGATTCAAAACTTGTACTGAGGTTTAAAAACCAGCGAGCGTTATCGAAGCGATAGGCCAGTCCCGCACTTGGGTTTAATGAGAAGAATGTTCTGGAGCCTTCCTGTTCCACGCCAATTTCATCGTCTGTGTTAAAATTCAGCCAATCGGCTCTAAGTCCGGCGCTGGCAGTTAACCTGTCCGTAAGTGGGATAGCCAGTCTTCCAAAAAGTGCTCCGTTTGTAACAGTCTCTTTTTGCTGAACATCAATGTTACCACCTCTTTCACCGTCTACGTTATCCGTTTCCAAGCGGTCATCCTGCTGAAATTTAATTTCACCGCCAATGTTCAGGTCAAACGGAAGAGTGGTGAACTCATAAGTGGTTCGTGTTCCACCCGCAACTCTGTCCAGGCCGATATATCCAAAAGGAAGTGGATTATTTAAATCTCTATAAAGTGCATGGCTTGTAAAATCCCATACACCATTTCCAAGCTCCTGAATGAATGAAGCAGATATCATTCCCTGGTCAAAAAATTTACCTGCAGAATTGGCTACAAAGTTTGGTGTTGCTGCAGTTGGGTTATCAACAGCATCTTCCAGAGTTAACGATCCTGGATGTTGAGCTTTGGGCATGGATGTGAATGCGGTTCTGATCAGCAATCTGCTTCTGATACCAATTTGGCGTTCGTAATTCAAACCGGCTCTAAATAATCGTGCTGCGCTGTGATCACGATAGCCGTCTGTCTCAAAATAGGTGCCGTAGCCGTAGAGACGTGCGTCGCCCAAAGTTGTGTTTAATCTAAGTTCTTGTTTGATGGTATTGTAAGACCCTCCGTATCCTCTGTACTGCAATTTTGGAGCGTCTACTCGAGGCTTGGTTGAGACATGAAGTACACCGCCACTTGAGTTGCCCCAAAATGTAGCTGATGGACCCCTCAGAAGTTCAACCCTGTTAACCATGGCGGGATCAATCATATTCATAATGGTTTGCCCATCTGCAACAGTCAGCGGTATGTCGTCTAAAATTACCTGTATGCCGCGCACACCAAACTGTGATCTCCATCCGAGTCCGCGTATGGTCAGCCTTTCGCCGAGAGCGTAATTTTCTCGATTACTAATAAAAATCCCCGGCAGGGTAAAGGCCAGTTCGTCCATTGTGGCTGCCGGACGGGAGGCAATTTCGTGCGGATTCCGAAGCTGATAGCTTACCGAAAGAGGGGCACGATCAATGGAAATGTTTGAGTAGGTCGATTCTACCACAATTTCATCCAGGTCAACCTTTAGTGAATCTGAAGATTGCTGTGCACTTAAATGGCCGGAAAACCCGAAAGAGGTTACAATCAGTAACAAAAAAGACAAAATTCCGTAGCGATAAATGTTTTTCATATAAACGTTTAAATATGTAAGCTTAAACTATTGGCAGATAATGTAGTCAGTAAAATAAGTATGAAACTTTACGAATCGTTCAAAAAACTATTTTTTTTACATTTCGAGTGGTTGGTTCTGGCAACCGGATTAGTGCTCCTGGCATTTATGGATCCGTTGCTGCAGGGACAGACACTTTGCCCGATTGAAAGGCTGGGTTTTAGTTACTGCCCGGGTGAGGGGCTGGGCCGATCCGTTTCCCACGCTTTTCGGGGTGACTTTAAAGCCTCGTTCTACTCCCACCCTGCAGGTATAGCCGCGATTTTAATTATAACCGGACGCATAATTTCTATTTTCAATAGAAACTTCAATATCAATAAAGAAAAACAGAATAATGAAAGTATTTGAATACATGCCTGAACTCGAAGGTGATGAAATGCAGTATATAAACAAACTGCTAAATGATTTACCTGAGGATAAAGTGGAGATGTTCGTAAAAATCTATCAGGCACGGCGCAAGGATCCAATGCTTCTACTGGTATTGGCCTTAATTGGATTTTTTGGAGTTGCAGGTATTCACCGGTTTTTTGTTGGCCATATTGGAATGGGAATTCTCTACTTTTTAACGGCCGGTCTCTGTTTTATAGGTACCATTGTAGATATGATTAATTACAAAAATTTTGCATTTGAGTATAATCGAAAAGTTGCGCTGGAAGTTAAAGGGGAGCTGAACCTATGATGCCATCAAGAGAAGAGTCTCAGCGACTGCTGGCAAAATTTATCGAGAATGACAACCTTCGGCATCACTCCAACATGGTTGCACTGGCCATGGAAGCTTATGCAAAGCATTTTAATAAATCTGACCCTGAAATTGACAAGTGGTGGACCGCCGGACTGTTACATGATCTGGACTGGGAAAAATATCCGGATGAACATCCCAATAAAGCAGTGAATGAAATTTTACCGGAAGCCGGATATCCGGAGGATGTGATTTCTGCCATAAAAGCTCACGCTCCGGAAAGAACAGGAAAAGAACCTGAAACTGAAATAGAGCGCTATCTTTTTGCATGTGATGAGCTGTCGGGATTTATGAATGCGGTTTCTTTAATGCGGCCTAACGGGTTTTCTGACATGAAGGTTAAATCTGTACGCAAAAAACTGAAGGACAAGAAGTTTGCAGAAAATGTACCGAGAGAGGACATTAAGAAAGGCGCTAAGTTGATTGAAAAAGATCTGGCCGATCATATTCAATTCCTGATCAATGTTTTTAAATCTTTGTCTTAACTGAAACCCTTCGTTGCACTTGCCGTAGAGTAACGGAGTTATTAACAGTTAAGAGCGCAAAATGATGATCAAAAACCTCATTTCATCCACAGTCTATCGCTTGCTCCTATTCTCATTGCTTGCAGTGGTATCAACCTGCGTAAACGGTTATGCGCAGACAACAATGTCTGTAATTAATACCGGCACAGAGCTTACGTCACAACTTGAGCCATACCGCTCTGAGTTTTTTAGAGTAGGAAACAACCCTACAATAAATGTTAATACGATATCAGGCGATATTGAGGTTGTTCAAAACCCGGGAATAGAGGGGGTTCAAGTCGATCTTTTTGTTAAGAGAGAGTTCTCGCTTTGGTCCGGCACTCGAAATCTGGATAATTTTAGGATTATTATTCAAAAGCAGGGGAATACGGTTATAGCTTCAGTTGAGGATCGACGTTCAGGCAGATCTCAGCGAACGTCCGGCGATGTTCAGTTTACATTTCAAGTTCAGGTGCCAAGTAAAGCGTCTTTGAATCTGAGGACGATAAACGGAACGATCTATGCAGACGGAGTGGAGGGGCAGCACTATATCCAGAATCATGCAGGTAATTTAGATATCAGAAATTTAACGGGAGAAGTGCGTGCAATTTCTACGGCAGGGGATATTATACTCGATAATCTGAATGGAAATATTTTTGCAAAAACAGTAAGCGGTGATATTATGGCTGAGCGGGATAGAGGGGAAGTCAGATTGCGCACAACAACCGGAGATATTAAAACTACTCTGCTCTCCGGAACTTTAGTAGCTGCAACTACCAGCGGAAATATCTATTCAGACTTCAGAGAAGTATCCGTCGGTGTGTATTTGGAATCCAGTACCGGTAATATCGATCTGCAGCTTCCAAAGCTGGCCGGTTACGATATTGATGCGCGTGGCCTCAGATTTGATTTCGATGATCTATCGGGAGACGAGTTCGTAAAAAGTGTTGGATTCCGCGATGCTACGGTTCAGATAAGAGAAGGTGGAATACCCGTCAATCTAAAAACAGTTGCCGGTTCCATTCGGGTTCGGGAAACGCAAAAGTAGTAAGGGTGGGCAAAATTCACATAAAATATCTGGTTTTAATCCTCCTGGGAGTTCTTTTCACTACTCAAGCAGTGGTGGCACAGGACACCTTTTTTCAGTTTGATGATTTTGAAATAGAAGAGATTTCGGAAGAGAGTTTGACCGGAAGTGAACGATTAATTTACATCAGCGACCGGTGGAAGTTCATGTCTGGCGATAATATGGAATGGGCTGATCCGGAATTTGAAGACAGTGACTGGAATGTGATCAGCACAAATTTAACAGTGGCAGATCTCTCTTTTGTGGAATGGGACGGGATCGGTTGGTTCCGCAAAAAGTTAAAAGTAAGTCATGAACTGGCCGGAAAACCGTTAGCCCTTGTAATTGACCGTCATTTAGGAGCATCCGAAATTTACTTAAACGGGGAGAAGATCTATGAACTGGGCAGGTTTTCAACAAACCCGGATCGTGTAGAACCTTACAGCGGTAACGAGCTGCCGGTTATTGTATTTCCGGATACAACTGTTCAATCGTTAGCTGTTCGCTTTGTCAATCCGAATAATATAGAATCAACCCGTATTTTTGGTAACAATGGTTTTCGTTTTCTTCTTGCAGACTGGAAGTCACATCAAAATCAGATTCTCTCGTACATAAGCAGCTGGACAGGAATAAGCATGTTCTATGCGGGTGTGCTTCTTACGTTTGCTCTCATTCATCTGCTGCTTTTTATTTTCTATCCCAAAGAGAAACGTAATCTCTACTTTTCGCTGTTTGCCGGCGGATTGCTTTTAATAACCTATTTCCTTTACAGGCTGGAACTAGCCAGCTATACTTTCGCAACGATCTCATTTCTGAAATTTGCACTCTTCTTCGAAATCATTGTGATCGTGTTTGCAGTTCGGCTTATGTACAGTATCAACGAAAACCAGAAGTCTGCTTATGCAAACGTTGTTCTTTTTATAGGGTTATTGATTGCGACCTTTTTCTATTTCTATCCAACTGACCTGATCTGGCTCAGAGAACTGATCATTTTAATTTTTGTGGCTGAACTACTGAGAACCCTTTATCTGATGTACAGATCGCGGAAGGAGGGAGCGTGGATTATTGGTGCCGGGATGATCTTTTTTGTGATAGGGTTGATCCTGAGCATTCTGATCAATTTTCAATTCTTAAGCGGAGATGTAAGAATTATCAACATGGCGGGATCGGGACTGCTGATCTTTTCCATGTCGATATTTTTGTCGAGGGATTTTGCCGTTACCCGGAAGCGCCTGCAGCAGAAGCTAACGGAAGTTCAGGAACTGTCTGAACGCGCGCTGGAACAGGAGCGAATAGGTAAAGAGCGGGAAATTGAAAAAAGATTGTTAGAGGCAGAAAACGAGCGAAAAACAGCCGAGCTAGAAGAGGCGCGTGCTTTACAGATATCTATGCTGCCTAAAAAAATGCCGTCTGTTAAAGGATATGACCTGGCTGTTTATATGGACACAGCCACCGAAGTGGGGGGCGATTATTATGATTACAGCACGGAACAGGATGGATCTCTGGTACTGGCTTTGGGTGATGCCACGGGACACGGTTTAAAAGCCGGAATAATGGTAGCTGCTGCAAAAAGCTATTTTCATACACTTGTTCACGAAGCAGATTTAAAAACGATGTTAAAGAGAATCTCCTCAGGTCTCCGAAACCTGAATATGCATCTGATGTACATGGGATTTATTCTCGCGAAATGTCGGGGCAGTAAAGTGGAAATTGCCATAGCCGGTATGCCACCTGTTCTCTACTATTCAAAAAAGAGTAACAGCGTGGAACAAATCCTGTTGAAAGGTCTGCCGTTAGGTGGTAACGTTGATTTCCCATATCAAAGTCGAAGCCTGGATTTGGAGAAGGGAGATGTGCTTTTGTTGATGAGCGATGGGTTGATGGAGCTTTTTAATCCTAAGAGAGAAATTTTAGGTATTCAAAAGATCGAGCAGGTTCTTCTTAATTCAGTTGATTTTAGCTCGGCGGATATTATTCAGCAAATAAAGCAGCTGGCAGAAACGTGGTCTGCAGGGTGGGATCCTGAAGACGATATTACGCTGATGGTTTTAAAAGTTCCTGAACAATGAAACTTGAACGGATTTTAAACGTAATCGCAGATATGGCACGATCGATATACATAATAACGGCATTATTACTCTTCATACCGCTAACCGGCCTTGCACAGCAACAGGATGAGGATCCCTTTAAACGGGATCCGATTTTTAACAAATCACTTGAAGAACTGCTTGGTTTGGAGCAGGCTAAAGTAGATGAAGAATTGGATGATAACGGCAGCGACGAAGCACAGCGTGCAGTTAGAAGGCTCTCTTACAGAGGGCTGGATCTGGGAGGCGATTTTGAAGCGGGACCTTACTTCAGTAACGAACTCTACAGCCAATACCCAAATCTGCCGATGATTCATTTCAACCGCGTGAACGGGCTTTTTCTCGGAATCAGAAAAGAGAGGATGCAGTGGCACAGGTACAGCAGCTTTTTGGATATTGAGCAGATTCATCCTCATGGATTTATCGGTTACGGCACAGCTTCAAAAGAGTGGGAGTATGCGCTTGGGGTCGAGAAATTAATTGGTGAAAATCGAAGGTTTATGATAGGAGGTGAATTTCATCGGGCTACCTCAACAGAAGATCATCACCGCACCGGCTTGATTGAAAATTCATTGACCGCCTTTTTTGCCTCGTACGATTTTCTGGACTATCACCAGATGGAAGGTTTTGGACTATACACCGTTTATCGTACTCAGCGATGGTTTGAAGCGGCTTTTTCATACAATCGAGATACATTCAGGTCCCAGGAAAGAAACACTACCTACTCTTTGTTTGGGAAATCAAGTCCTTACCGTTTAAATCCGCCGGTTGATCGCTTTTCTGATGAAATAGATCTTGACCGATACAGTTTCTCCTTCTCATTCAATCCAAAAAATGTACTGCTGGCCGATCGGTTCACTTTCGCTGCTGATTTTGGAGCGGAATTGGCCGATAATTCTTCTAGCGACGAAAACTACCGTTACAACAAGTACTGGTCTGAACTTAAACTTTTTTACAATTTTGAGCCGGGTTCTGTACTGCGGTGGAGAGTCAAAGCCGGAGGGATCACCGGAGATGCACCGGACTTTAAGAAGTTTTACCTGGGAGGCATTGGTACTCTCAGGGGTTCCCCATTCAAATACTTACAGGGAGATAATATGCTGCTGAGCAATCTTGAGGTTCAGTTTGGAAGATCCTCAAACCGACCGGGAGTATGGGTGAGGGATTATAATATGCATATCCTGCTGTTTTTAGATTCTGGATGGACTCAGTCGGCTGCCACGTTTACTGTTCCCGATCCGGATGTAAATTCTGGATTCTCTTCCTTTAAATTCTCTGATTTGCAGCACGATGCGGGATTTGGACTTGGAACAAGCGCATTCAGATTCGAAATAGCGTGGCCTCTGAAAGAATTTGATACAAAACCTGCATTTTGGATTCGGTTCAATCCAACGTTTTAAGCGCTCTATAATAAAAGAGCCCCAGGTCGACCAAAACCTGAGGCTGTTCTTTAGGGCATTTGATTCCTTTCAGAACCAAATATCTGCTTTAATATACGATGATCAATCGAAAATGTTGCCACCCAAAGGTATACTCTTTAAATGTTGCTCGTTAAAATGTGTTAACTGGGTGCGTTATCAAAGCGGTTTTATACTCTCACTGCTCAAAAGGTATTCTTTTAAATAAATCTTATATTCACCACGTTTTAAGTTGTGACGTACCAATAAAGTTTTTTAAATGAATCCTTTTTCAAAAAAAGAGATTATCGCGCTGCTATTAATACTTACAGCAGTTACGTTAATTTTTAGCGGGTGGCGAAATTACCGCCTCTACAATCCATCAGCTATTCTGTCAGATATACCGATTGAGATTTATCTTCACGATCGTATCGGTCTTGAACAGTTGGCTGACAAAATGGATAGCCTTGGAGTAAATGTTGATAGTGAAGAATTGAAATGGGCAGGGAGGGTACTTGGATGGAGAAATTTTCGGACCGGATTATATGTTGTTGATGGATCGCACTCCTATGAAGCGTTTTTATCCAATATGGCAAGGGGTATCCAAAATCCGGCATCGGTTACCGTTCTTTCGGGTAGCGACCCGGATAGGGTGGCGCTGCAACTGGGCAATCAGTTAAAAGCTGAGCCTGAGGAGTTTCGAAAATTATTTACAGACAGCTCTGACATTTCACAAGAGTTTAATCTGACCGGGGAGGAGCTGTTTTCCAGGATGTTACCCAATACCTATCAAATTTACTGGACATCATCTCCTGAAAATGCAGTACGGCGAATATATAACGAATTTAACAGGATGATTGTTGATCGATACGGAGATGGCATAGAAAGAACGGGGTATACATTAAACGAAATTATTACGCTCGCTTCAATTGTAGAAATGGAAGCGAAAGTAGCGGATGAGAAACCCAGAATTGCCGGGCTCTATTTAAACCGATTAAATCGAAATATGCTGCTCCAGGCTGATCCAACCGTTATTTATGCTTTAGGTGAACGCAGAAGGCTGCTATTCGAAGATTACAGGGTTGATCACCCTTATAATACTTACATCCATGCAGGAATACCTCCGGGACCTATCACTAACCCGGACGCGGCCTCCATTAGAGCTGTAATTAATCCTGAAGATCACGATTATCTTTTTATGGTAGCATCTCCGGATGGTTCACACCGGTTTTCAAGAACTTTTGAGGAGCACAGGCAGGCCAGTGCGGAATGGAGGAGATGGATTCAGGAGCAGTACCGATTACGAGATGAACGGGAGCGTCTTGAGTCTCAAAACCGGGACTAAATTACTTTTAGAATACCTCCTCTAATCGAGGGCAGGATCGTTATCCTCAAATCTTGCCTGAGCCCTGGATGTGAGTGGTTTAATGTAGACCATCTGGTTAATACGGTTTCCATCAAAGTGAATTTTCAGAGCCTGACCGTTATACGGTTCCCGATCTCTCAGAACCCGGCCAAGGTATGATGGATTTCCTGCAGTTTCTAAACTTTGAAACAGAAATGTAGCTGTATCATAGCCCATTCTCGAAAATCGATCTGCTGAAACACTAAAACGATTTGAGAAATCCTCTTCAAAATAGGCCACCGTGGTAGAATCGGCAGCCGTGCCACTTGCCTGGCTATGAAAAATTTCGAATGTTCTGCGTTGATAGGCCGACAGTTCTGCATTTTGCCACTCTTCCGATCCCAGAATGATCTGCCGGCTTCTCATAGCCTCGAGATCGTTCATCAGCAAGCTAGCCAGTGTTGTAGATGCCTGTCCCGTGAAAGGAGCGTAGATGGCCTGTGTGGGCGTATATCCAAGCGAATCGATCAGGGCCTCGTCCGGAGTGAAAACTTCTGTATACTCACTCAAGTCGTAGCCTTGAGCTGCAAAATCATCTTCAAAATAGTAAGATACAAAGGCTCCTAAGCGTTCGGCTTCTTTTCGGAAAGCGAGAGCCGATGAACGACCCAGAGAATTAGTTTCGGTGATAACAGCCAGAGTATCGAGACCGAGTTCCCTCACAGCATAGCGCGCCATATTTTTACCATGCACTTCAAACGTTGGGTTGAACTGGAATGTATAGTTGTAATCCAGGTTCAATTCATCAGAATTTGCAAGCGGTGCCAGCATTGGTACCCGGTACTCTTCTGCCAGCTCTGCCATACGTTGAGCCGTATCAGAGAAAAGAGGACCAATAACGGCATCAGCATGATGAGCCCAGGCTAGCTCAGTAATAGCCATTGCTGTTGTATCCGGGCTTTCTGCCGAGTTTTTAAAAATGAGCTGTACTTTCTTGTTGCTGTTTCTGCTGTTGAACTCCTCAGCGGCAAGCATCATCCCGTAATAGAGATTTCTTGGAATGGTGAAATCAGGATCCTCTTCATCAAAAGTTGGTAAAACTACGCCAATGTGATAAACCGTACCTTCAGGAGCAGCCGGATAGCTGAATGTGGAGTTTTGACTGACTTGATTGATATCAAGAGTCTCTACAATTTGCTTGTGAAGGGTTGTGTCTGGTTCAAGCCGTAAAAGTTCGTTTACCACAGATCGGAAAAGTGGTTCATCCAGTTGTCTTTTGGATTGTTGCGCAATATCCATTCTAAGTGATGGCCTTTGCGCTTTTTGAAGAACCTCGAACCGTTGACTGATATCCAGATATCGGATAATCTGGTTGTAAAGCCGTCTGGCGTCTAACTGGATGCCGGTTCGGTTCTGACTTTCAAGGAGTCTGCTCAAAGTATTGAGACTGGCCGGATAATCTTTAGTTCTGAAGTAGAGAATAGCTTTTGTGAACTCGGCTTCCTGCAGGATGCTGGTTCTGTTGCTCTCCTGTAACCGGTCTAAGAAGTGTTTTGATAAGGGATAATTGCCGAGAGCAAGATAACTTTTACCCAGAAAGAGAGTTGCTTCATCAGTGTTCAGTTCACGAAAGATCTCTATAGCCTCTTCGTACTGTTCACTTTCATATAGCTCCACACCGTTCTGAAAAGATTGGGCGTGTGCGAACTCTGCGATAAAGATCAGGGCAACGGTAAAAATCAGAAATTTTTTCATAGCGCTTGTAAATCGTACAAATTAAAGACACTGAAATAAAGGAAGATAGCAGAAAAATGTTCCTTTCTATTCCCACTCAATTGTAGCGGGTGGTTTAGAACTGATATCGTATACAACCCTGTTTACTCCCCGTACTTCGTTGATGATGCGGTTGCTAACCTCAGCTAAAAATTTGTAGGGCAAATGCACCCAATCTGCAGTCATTCCGTCAAGGCTGGTAACGGCTCTTAATGCTACCGTATATTCATACGTTCTTTCGTCACCCATTACGCCAACAGACTGTACCGGCAGAAGCACAGCAAGTGCCTGCCACACTTCATTGTACAGATTATGATCTCTGAGAGATTGAATAAATATATCGTCGGCTTCGCGGAGTAGTCTCAGTTTATCTCTGCTTATTTCACCTAAAACACGAATACCCATTCCCGGTCCTGGAAAAGGGTGTCTGCCAATCAGATTCTCCGGAATACCCAGCTCACGGCCTACATTACGAACTTCATCTTTGAAAAGCTCTCTTACCGGTTCGATAAGATCGAGATTCATCTTTTCGGGGAGTCCGCCAACATTGTGATGAGACTTGATGGTTGCTGAAGGGCCTTTAAAGGAGACGCTTTCAATCACATCAGGGTATAGTGTGCCTTGGGCTAAGAACTTGTACTCAGATTCATTTTCTATGGCTTTATCGAATACCTCAATAAAGGTATTGCCGATAATTTTCCTTTTCTCTTCAGGATCTGAAACTCCCTCCAGTTTATCGAGAAATTGATCAGACGCGTCAATACCTTTTACCGGAAGCTGAAGGTGATCTTTATAGGTTTGCAGAACGTTTTCGAATTCGTTCTTTCTCAGAAGGCCGTTATCAACAAAAATGCATAGCAGCTGATCTCCAATAGCTTTGTGAATGAGAGTGGCGACAACTGTTGAATCCACACCGCCTGAAAGACCGCAGATTACCTTGTCGTTTCCAACTTTCTCTCGAATAGCTTGAATTTCTGTTTCGATAAAAGAGGCGGCTGTCCAGTCTCCGGTACAACCGGCAATATTTATCACAAAGTTTTTCAGCATCTTCGCGCCATCTTCGGTATGCACAACTTCAGGATGAAACTGAACACCAAAAATGGGTTTATCGCGATGTTTAACGGCAGCTACAGGGGCATTCTTTGTATGAGCTATAACCTCGTAAGGAGAGGGCAAATCTTTGATATGATCTCCATGACTCATCCAAACGGTGGTTCCATCTTCAACCCCCTTAAAAAGGTTGGAGTGATCATCAATTAACAGCTCTGCTCGACCAAATTCCCGTTTTTCAGCTTTTTCCACACTGTCCGGAGAGATCGCATGTGCCAGAGACTGAAGGCCATAGCAAACGCCCAGTACAGGTACGTCAAAGTTGAAGTAGTCCAGGTTTAAAACCGGAGCATCCTCATCATATACACTTTTTGGTCCACCGGAAAGGATTAACCCCTTTGGCGGATGTTTTTCAAACTGTTTTTTGGGTGTATTGTAGGGATGTATTTCGCAATAAACGTTGAGCTCTCTGAGCCTTCTGGCGATGAGTTGTGTGTATTGCGAGCCAAAATCTAAGATGAGAATCCACTCATCATGATGAGTATGCATTATAAAAGGGAGTTCTAAATTATTTAGTCAATCAGTTGTTCGTAATCTTCTGCCGAAAGAAGAGCCTCAAGTTCGGAGGAGTCGGATAGTTTGATCTTCACCATCCAGCCATCACCATAGGGGTCGTTATTCACCAGTTCCGGATCATCTTCCAGATCTTCATTGATTTCTGTAACCTCGCCGGAAACAGGAGAAAAGAGTTCAGAAACGGTTTTTACTGCTTCTACCGTACCTAAAACTTCATCCTGATCAAACTCTGAACCCTCAGGTTCAAGCTCTACAAATACGATATCTCCAAGTTCACCTTGTGCAAAGTCTGTTATTCCGACGGTAACTGTACCATCACCGTTATCACGAACCCATTCGTGTTCTTTGGTATATTTCAGATCATTGGGAATATTCATAAAAATCGTGATTATTTGTTATCAGGTTTAAATTTAAAATGCTGCTCCAGATACTGTGTATTGAAATTGCCTTTTTGAAAGTTTTCATCGTCCATCAGCTGCAGATGATATGGGATGGTGGTTTTTACACCCTCAACGATAAATTCCTGAAGAGCACGTTTCATACGCATGATAGCCTCCATCCTGGTAGGCGCACTTACAATCAGTTTAGCGATCATTGAATCGTAATGCGGCGGTATTCGGTATCCGGCATACGCGTGTGTGTCTACCCGAACACTGTGTCCGCCCGGTATATTAAATGAGGTGATTTCACCTGCTGTAGGGCGGAAGTTGAATTCCGGATCTTCTGCATTAATTCTGCATTCGATGGCATGACCGCGCATTTTCAGCGGCTTCATTTCAAGTTTTTCTCCGGCAGCTACCCGAATCTGTTGCTCTACAATATCGCACCAGGTAATCTCTTCCGTAACCGGATGCTCTACCTGGATCCTTGTATTCATCTCCATAAAGTAGAAGTTCAAATCCTTATCAACGATGAATTCAATAGTTCCTGCACCTTCATAGTTGATAGCTTTTCCGGCATTAACGGCAGCTTGTCCCATTTTCTCGCGAACCTCTTCGGTCATCACAGGAGAGGGAGCTTCTTCGAGAATTTTCTGATGTCGACGCTGAAGCGAACATTCACGTTCTCCCAAATGCATAACATTTCCGTGCTGATCTCCCATAATCTGGATCTCAATATGGCGAGGGTCTACTACAAATTTTTCGATATAGACAGCAGGATTATTAAATGCAGATTCGGCCTCGTTACGGCACGTTTTAAAAGCATTTTCAAATTTGTCTTCACTTTGAACTACTCGCATGCCGCGGCCGCCGCCTCCGGCAGTCGCTTTAATGATAACCGGAAAACCGATTTCTGTGGCTATCTTTTTCCCTTCTTCAACAGATGTGACGATTCCGTCTGAACCGGGAACGACAGGGACCTTGCTTTTAATCATAGTGGCTTTGGCAGTTGCCTTGTCTCCCATATTCTCGATCATATGAGGGGAAGGACCTATGAACTTTATGTCGTGTTCTTCACAGATTCTGCTAAATTCGGCATTCTCGGCCAAAAAACCGTATCCGGGATGGATCGCTTCGGCATTGGTAATCTCAGCCGCCGCAAGAATACTCGGAATTTTCAGATAGCTGTCTCGACCCGGCGGCGGACCGATACAAACTGCTTCATCGGCAAATTTAACATGTAAACTGTTTTCGTCTGCTGTAGAGTAGACGGCAACAGTTTTAATTCCCATCTCTTTACAGGTACGAATAATACGGAGTGCAATTTCACCCCGGTTGGCTATTAAAATCTTTTTAAACATACTGTTTAATTAAGCTTTTTTGATAATGAACAAAGGCTGGTCGAATTCAACAGGCTGCCCATCGTCGACAAGAATCTTTTGAATTGTACCTGAGAACTCAGCCTCAATCTCGTTCATAATTTTCATGGCTTCAACAATACAGAGTGTTTCACCTTTCTGAATAGTATCACCAACTTTTACGAATGGGTCAGAATCGGGAGACGGAGCTTCGTAGAATGTTCCAACAATTGGTGATTTTACGGTTTCCCCATCAGGCTGTGACTCTTTCTCTGAAGAGGCGGAAGTATCGGCGGATGCAGGAGCTGAGGCAGGCTGTGCGGCTTGAGCCGGAGCTTGCTGAGCAGCAGGCATTTGAAACTGCATCGGCGCAGCCTGTGCCGGAGCATCAGACTGCTTTTTTACTTTCAGTTTAAAATCTCCTTCCTCAATAGAAACTTCATTGAGTTCTGTCTTTGAAATAAGGTCTAACAGGTTTTTTACAAGTTTTAAGTCCATAATAACTTTTTATTTAGATTTAGCTCTTTCTAGATATTCACCGGTTCGGGTATCTACCCGGATAACTTCCCCTTCGTTAATGAAAAGCGGAACCTGAACCACGGCACCGCCCGATATTGTTGCAGGCTTGCTGCCACCCTGAGCCGTATCACCGCGTACTCCGGGATCGGTCTGGACAACTTCTGTTTCTACTTGATCCGGCGGTTCCGCAAAAAGTATTTGATCGTTATCAACATCAATAGACAGTGTACAAACCAGTCCGTCAAAAATGAACTCTGAGTTTTCAACACGTTTTCGCTCCAGAGGAATCTGTTCGTAAGTATCCTGGTGCATGAAGAAAAACATATCACCATCTGCGTAGAGGAACTGGTAGGGGTGTTTTTCTACCCGGACAGATTCGACGGATTCACCGGAACGGAAGGTTTTTTCAATATTTTTTTCGTTTTCAACCCCCTTAAGTTTTGTACGAACAAAGGCACCGCCTTTACCCGGCTTTACATGTTGAAAATCAACAATAGTATAAATATCACCGTCCAGCAGAATGTTCATGCCGGGTCGGAAATCGGATGTGCTTACTTTTCCCATAAGTTAAATTAGTTCAAATTCAGACTTCAAAAATACAGCAGGATCTGTTCGATCACAACTTACAACTGTAAAGTAATACGGTTTTTCACCATCAGGTTATCCAAATATTGTCTGAGCTAAGATAATTAAGATAATTATCGGGCAGATATATTTGATGAAAACAGACCAGAGCGTGGTAAACCATGAATCGCGAATGTCTTTAAACCCATTTTTCATTTCATCAACGGCGCTCTTTGTCTTCCAGAAATACCCGATAAAGATACAAATCAGGAGTCCTCCAAGAGGCAGGCCAATAACACTGAAAATGTAGTCGATGTGATCGATTAATACTGTGTTAAACGAGATGATGATAGATAGAGCCAGTACGGTAAGTCCAACATAGAGAGCGGCTTTTTTTCTTCTCACGCCGTGTTCATCAATAATATAAGATGTTGGCACTTCCAGGAGTGAAATTGTAGAGGTAAGTGCTGCTAAACTGAGAAGGAAAAAGAAAGAGACTCCGATCGTCAATCCTAGTATACCACCCATTTGTGAAAATAGTTCAGGTAAAATCTGAAAGATCAGAGCAGGACCTGCAAGGAAGTTGCCGGCAGCATCGTAGATTTCAACACCTTGCGCCTGGGCTAGAAAAATAGTTGGCATGATTAATAAACCGGCCAGGAATGCAATTCCAACATCAGCAAGTGTTACAAAACTTGCGGCCTCTACAATGTTCTCTTTTTTGCTCAAGTACGACCCATAGGTAATCAGCGCTCCCATACCTAAAGAGAGAGAGAAGAAGGCCTGACCCAGCGCGGCAAGAACAAGCTCGCCGGTAATCATGGAGAAGTCCGGTTTCAGGTAGACTTCAAGTCCTTCAGTAGCTCCGGGTTGAAAAACAACGTAGAGCGTCATAATTACCAGGATGAGAATTAAAAGCGGCATCATCAGTTTGGTTGCTCTTTCAATCCCCTCACTTACACCACCGCGAATAATCATGATAGTTAACGCCATAAATATCAGGGCGAATACAGCGTTGATATAGCCGTTTCCAAAATCACCCAATAGTTCGGCTGCCGAATGCCATCCGGCAAAGGTGAATATTTCAACAAAGACATGGCTGAAAGTCCACCCGGCAATAATAGTGTAAAAGCTCAGAATCATCACACCGCACAAAACTCCCCAGAAACCAACGAGGGGAAAAAATTTATTTGTACTCAAAGCTTTAAATGCACCAACCGGATTTTTCTGAGTGCTGCGCCCGATAGAAAGTTCTGCTATCATGATTGGCAGGCCTATCAGAGCAACGCAAATGATATAGATGATGAGAAATGCAGCACCGCCGTTGGATGCGGCTTCGGTAGGGAATCGCCAGATGTTACCCAGCCCTACGGCAGATCCGGCAGCTGCGAGAATGAATCCAAATTTTGTGTTCCAGGTACCACGATTATTGGTAGGAGAAGTAGCCAATGTTTGAGAGATTTAGGTTAATAGAGACGCACTAAAATATTTGCTGAGCGTCAATGTCGCAACTTTCTTAGCAACATTCCGCTTTGAGGTTCAATTTTTACCGAATGCCTTACTAAATCGAATGATTGAAGCGATGCAATATCTTTATTTGCAATAACTTCCCAGGTTCCTTCAGGCAGCCTGCATTCAGCTTTTTCATTACCTGTTGCATTGAGAAGCACATAATAATCATTTAAATCTCCGCTTTCATAACCACTTATGTAAAAAGTGATAACCAGCGGATTGCCGTAATGCTGGAAGCTGATTTCATGTGGTGAACACATTCTTAAAGCCGGAGAATGTTTTCTGATTTGAATTAAACCCCGATAATATTCAAAAAGTGAAGTGTTGAGCCGGATCTCATTAAAGTTGATCCAGTTGGTTTCGTTGTCTTTTTGGTAGCTGTTGTGATCCATTTTTCCAACATCATCATCGGGACAGGGAGTTTTTGCAATGATTTTCGATCTTGCAAACTCCTGACCGGTATGAATCATGGTGATTCCCTGAGCCGTGAATAGAGACAGAGCAGCTAATTTGGCAACTCTTAACTCCGCGGGGTTTAGCTTAACATGCTTTTCGCGATCTGTTACAACCTGATCCTGAAGCTCCGGATTTAGCCCAATACGAATAAAATCACCCAGTGTGTACCCATCGTGGCTTTCGAGGTAATTTACACTGTGCGCAGAGGTGTTGTATAAGCCGCCTTCGCCATGATTCAATGTGCCCTTAAACACGTTTTCAATCCGTTCGCGCCTCGTTTCGTGCTGCCACTCCGAAAAGATAAATCCTTTATCGTGCATAGGATCAGAGCCCTTAATGCTGTTTCGAATACGGTCATTCCAGGAAGCCCAGTCGTGATTTGAAAAGTGGTGAGGGGAGTAGTAACCGCCCCAGGGTTCAGCAATTAAAACAGCATTAGGATATTTTTTGTGTACCTCATTTCGGATCACGTCCCAGGACTTTCTGTCAAGCAGGGCCGCCAGATCGAACCGGAACCCATCAATTTGATACTCTTCAATCCAGTAGAGAATGGAGTCAACAATCAGTTTTCGGGCAACCGGATTTTCTGACCTGAATTCGTTTCCAGTTCCGCTTCTGTTTAACAGCTTTCCGTTTTCATCAGAACGAAGGTATTCGTCGGGGCAGAGATGTGTAAGCGGATTTACATCAAAAAGCGACGTGTGGTTAAACACCACATCCATAATTACAGATATTTTCTCCTTGTGCAGCTCTTTTACAACCTCTTTTAATTCGGTAACAGCTGCGGTTGTCTTGCCGGAAAATCGATTGGAAAGATCGGATGCAAATGAGCTTTCCGGAGCAAAGAAAAATGAGGTCATGTACCCCCAATAGTTGGAAGAATATGGATTCCAGCTGTTTTGGAATCCCTCAGGGGTAGTCTGTTCGTAAGGCGGCTCAGCAGGAGGGAATTTATGAAGCGGGAGAAATTCCACACAGTTTACACCCAGCTTCTTCAGGTGGTTTATACCACCGGTTTGATCGGAATCAATAAACTTTTTGTAAAAACCTGCTCCTTCAGCCTTGCTGCTTGGGTGTGCCGTCAGATCCTTAAGATGGGTTTCGTATATAATAAGGTCCCTGGGGTCGTCCGGAAAACAGTGTGTAACGCCTTCCCAGTCAAAATCATCTTTAAAAATATAGCTGCGCGCATCCTGGCGATACGTGTTTCGAACCGTTACATGTTTACTGTAGGGGTCTGCAAACAGCTCATTGATGTAGGGAGAGGAAGGTTTTGCTTCATCATCACTAAATTTCGCTTCATATGCGTACCATCGTCCGGTTTGATCTCCCTGAATAGCCACATGCCAATATCCATCCGTATCCAGCTGCATGGAGTGGGGGACGCCATTTATTGCATCGAACTTATCAAACAGAATACAGCTCATCGCAGAGGCGTGAGGTGCGTAAATACAAAAATTGGTGGCATTATCGGCAAACGATACGCCCGGTTTAGATTCGAACCTGGTTCTTTTCATAAAATTACATTACCGGACTTCCGGGTTCTGAATCGGTTTCTACGAAGTGGAGCTTGCCATCGGTGTCTTCACCCATCAGAATCATTCCGTTGCTTTCTACACCCATCATCTTCTTAGGGGCGAGATTTGCAACCACAACAACGGATCGGCCTACGATTTCGTCTGCTTTGAAAAATTCGGCGATTCCCGAGAGAATGGTGCGTTTCTCAAAACCGAGATCAACAGTGATATTGAGAAGTTTTTTCGATTTTTTGATCTTTTTGGCATCAATAATTTTTCCGGCCCGGAAGTCGAGTTTTACAAAATCATCGAATGTTGCCGTCTCTTTTAAAGGTTCGTAATCTTTGTCATCAGCTCCGGTTGACTCAGAAGCTCGTTTTTCCAAAATATCGACCTGTTCCTGAACAGCTTCATCTTCTATTTTTTCAAAGAGAATTTCACCCTGTTTAATGACCTGTTCTGCGGGAATCAGATTCGCTGTTACATCATCCCACTTCAAAGTGTGAGGTACACCAAGCTGATCGCGAAGCTGCGCCATTTTAGCCGGCAGTACCGGGTGAAACAGAACGGAAAGTGCTGCGGATATCTGCACACAGACATTCAATGTATTTCCGCAGGCTTCGGGATTTTCTTTTCGGGTTTTCCACGGCTCGGTCTCTGTAAAGTAGCGGTTTCCGATTCGGGCCAGGTTCATTGTTTCGGCAATCGCTTCGCGGAATTTGAAGGAGTTGTATGCCTCCTCAATCTTCGCTTTCTGAGCTTCAATCTCTTTTAGTGTACTCAGGTCGAGCTCGGTCGGGTTGGATAGCTCGGGTACAGAACCGTCAAAGAAGCGTTCAGTAAAGCTGAGTGTACGGAATACAAAATTACCGAGAATATCGGCCAGTTCGCCATTAATTCTGCTCTGAAAATCTTTCCATGAAAAGTCGGAGTCTTTGGCTTCCGGCAGGGTGGTGCCCAATGCGTATCTTAGAAGATCTGCCTCAAAATAGTTTAGGTACTCCTCCAGCCAAACCGCCCAGCCTTTGGATGTGGAGAGTTTACGCCCTTCGAGATTTAGAAATTCATTTGCCGGAACATTTTCGGGAAGTACATATTCACCGTGCTGCATCAGCATGGCCGGGAACATAATACAGTGAAATACAATGTTGTCTTTTCCAATGAAGTGAACCAACGAAGTCTCTTCATCCTGCCAGTAGGTTTTCCAGAGTTCCGGCTCTCCTTTTTCATCAGCCCACTCCTTGGTTGCGGAGATATAACCGATTGGGGCATCAAACCATACATAGAGCACTTTCCCTTCACCTTCGGGAAGCGGAACCGGCACGCCCCAGGTGAGGTCGCGTGTTACGGCGCGATCGCTCAAACCGCCATCAAGCCAGCTTTTGCACTGCCCCACAACGTTTGGTTTCCAGTTTTTCCGTGAGTCGATCCACTCTTGAAGTCTGTCTTGAAAATCACCGAGCGGGATGAACCAGTGTTCGGTCGATTTTACAACCGGCTTGTTACCGGTTAAGGCACTTACAGGGTCGATCAGATCGGTGGGAGAGAGGGAAGATCCGCATTTTTCACACTGATCGCCATACGCTTCCGGGTGACCGCATTTAGGGCAGGTTCCTTTTACGTAGCGGTCTGGCAGAAACATGTTAGCGTCTTCATCATAGAACTGCTCCTGACTCTTCTTCTTAAATACTCCCTGCTCATATAGCTTCAGGAAGAAATCCTGAGAAGTCTTTTTGTGTGTTTCGGAGCTGGTTCGTCCATAGTAATCAAAATCGATTCCAAACTTTTCGAAAACGGCTTTATTGCGCTCGTGATAGCGGTCTACAATTTCCTGTGGCGTAACGCCCTCTTTTTCAGCTGCAATGGTGATAGGTACACCGTGTTCATCAGATCCGCAAATATGGATGATATCTTCACCTTTCAGTCGCTGAAAACGGGTATAAAGATCGGCCGGAAGATAAGCTCCGGCAAGGTGCCCCAGATGAATCGGGCCGTTAGCGTATGGAAGCGCGGAAGTAACTAATTTTCGTTTCGACATAAGTTCTTTTAATGCTTGGTTCAGGCCGCTGAAATTAAGGTCTGTGTCGTTAAATTACCAATATTGGTTTTATAATAAGGTACTATCGGGTGAAGGAAAAATATTGAAGTGAAATCTCACTGAATATGACTGCGTTTTTCTGACCTCGGTTATTCGGGAGAAGCTTCTCGACTCCATTCATTCCGCTTTGCTTCATTCACTTGCTGGAAGTGACGTGTCAGGTTCTGAGGCGTTATAGTGAAAAAACGTCAGTGCGCCGTGTCCCGATGTGGTTAGTCGGGGAGCGACGCGGAATAACATGAAGCAGAGTCGAGAACTCCCAAACCACTGGCTAAAATCTTCTCGATTTCGTTCATTTCGCGGTTGCTACATTCACTTCACTCTTTTAGACTTCCTCAAGAAAGTTTTGTTGGTTTAAACCAATAAAAACCTACCAATCCCCGACAGATAGTTTATGCTTTGCTCCGGGTAAAACCCAAACTTCGAATCAAACCTGTCGGGG
>LKNA01000133.1 GCA_001564065.1 Chitinophagaceae bacterium T5-Br10_B2g13 | reverse complement strand
TTAGTTTTTGATCGTGGAGTTTTTGGAAGCCATAGGTAAGCATCGGACCATCTATTTCTTCAAGAAGATCTGTCCGGATTTTGATCTGATAATCTGGTGTTACACCAATAATATATTGATCAAAAGCAGAGTGGTGTATTTTACAAAGAGCGAGCCCATTATCAACAGTTGGAGTTCCGTCCGGCTCACCATCAGGTACAATATGTGCAGCATCAAGCAACTCGCTATGTTTTAGATTACAGAACGCACATTGTGAGCGATATGCATGAAGAACTCTTTCTCGGAAACCACGTTGATGGACTCTCTGTTTCACCTTTCTTGTGATATAAAATCGCCTTCCTTCATCTTTTAAATTAACCTCTTCAGATTCTTCCGAATCTGGGTTAATCACTTTTTCATCAGCAACCACCGTGAATGAAAGATTCTGTGGATTGTCCTCGATAATATAGACCGGAAATATGGCTAAATATCGTCCAGGTATGATTCCGTGAAAATAAACCAGTGGTAATTCTCGCTTCATCACCTCTCTCAAACCAACATTATCTCTATGATTTGGATCCGTGCCTCGATACTTATAGAGCAGCTGGTCCTTGTAATTGAAACTATCTTCGTATGGCCCTTTAGGAGATGTTGTAATCGTCAATGGAAGATCCATCTCCTTCGGCTTAAATATACCTTGAGGAGATACTAATGGGATTCGCACACCTTTAAAGTTAAACCCTTTACGTAACAAATCTCTGGATAGAACATCTCCATGAATTTCTATCTGTTGATTGAGCCAATTGAAAGCAGCGTTTCTGATTTGTTGGTCTGTAGACATTAAACCTAATCTACAATTTTTATTCTCTGTGAATGATTAGGTCTATCAACTTCAAATTTTCCTTCACCTAATTCTTCAATCCATTTGTAAAGTACTTGGGTTATCCCTGTTAAATCTCTTCTAGAAGGGACCGGCACATCCAAACATCTATTTTGTATCCACTCTTTAACCCTACCAAAATAGATGAATCCATCGTTTTTTACTTGATTAATTAATTCCTCTATGAAAGGATGTTGAAAAAAAGAATATGCTAAAGCATTTTTAAAATCATCATAATCTAGATTCTCCTCAACAGAGTAAATGGATAAGTCATGAATTGCACAATTATACTCCTCTTTCGAGTAATCTGATTTAGATTCACAATAATATTCATAAAGAAGACTTGGATGAGATGTTTGTGGTAATTGTGATATGTAATAGAATTTATCCTTCATAAAGCTAAATTCTTTGGGTTCAGAAATTTTGTTCAAATTCAATTCTTCAACTCTCTCTTTTATCTCTTCAAATACCGATTTAGTCACATATACTGAATCTTGGACTATTTGTTCAAAATAAACCAAATCCTGAATACCTTTGACTCCAACTATAGTTGACAATTCGTAATTATGATCTCTTGAGGTATTAAAATTGAGGCCTTTACCAGTTAAATTAGCTGATGATAGAAAAACTTTAATTTGCTCATTGATTGTCGCTTTTAAATGAACTCGAGGATTTATATAGAGATCAATATTATTACTCTTGCAGAGATTGTAAATCTCTATATCTGCAAATCCTTGTTCGAAATCACTCAATTCCCACCTTGTAATAATTCTTGAAATATTACTGGAATGCATGATAATTCTCTCTAAAACAGAATATGTGATAAAAGGACAGAATATTTCAATAGGTTGATTTGAAAGAAATTTGAGATATGAATCTTTAATTATGTCAGAACTTATCAAAGTGCAATTAGATATACTCATAGAATTTTTGTGGCGTGATAAAATTTATTATGAGGTCATCAAAAGTTCTTAACTTTCATTTTCTATCGTGTAAACATACAACTTATGACGAGCTCTTGAGGCTTGAGTATATAACATCTGTTTCATTTTATCAGCTTCTATCAAATGAGTGTCTATTACAAAAACCACATCCCATTCAAGACCTTTAAAAGTATTTATAGTGGTATAAGCAATAGCATCTCGGGGAACACGGGCCTTATTGTCCAATGATTTTACATCATATTGACCAATTTTTTTAACATTATCTATTGAAGATGAACCCTTCTCACTGTTTATGAGAATTAATATTTGCTCATTACTTAATCCATGACTGCTAGTAAGCTCTTTAATTTCACTCACAAGTTTAGTTTGTAATTCAACTGAAGTCTTAGCACTGTATACCTCGACCTCGTCTCCCTCAGGGTTTTTTCGGACCTTAATCGATTCCCCGATAATATCCTCAAGATAGCCAACTATTTTTTTCGTGTTCCTGCAGTTCTCTGGCAGTGTGAATTTCACAAACTTAGATTGTTCTGGGATAATTACATCCCGATTAAAAATATCTTGTACACGATCTAAAAATATTACTTTCTTACCCTCGTCTTTTACTCTTCGAAATAGTAATTCAAACCAAAATTCTTTGAAATCTTGTGCCTCATCAATTATCAATGCGTCATATTTACCAAGTTCAGAATGCTCCTCTAAAATCTCCTCCATTTTAGCCGACAATTCTAACTCCCAAAAATCATCTTTTTTTATGTTTTGATTATCCCACCATTCAGCATCATATTTTTCAACTAATCTCTTTGTATATGAATGGAATGAACCTGTAGTAATCAATTCATTATTTCGTATTCCTGTATCGTAAGATATTTTATTCGCAAGAGTCCGATTATAGCAAAGGAATAACACGTTCTTCTCTTCACTCGCTAATTCTTTAGCAAGCTCTTTTGCTACAATTGTTTTGCCAGACCCTGCTGGACCATTTACTATAATCTGATCATTTTCAGCGACGTGTTTAAAAACATCAAGTTGAGTTTCAGCAAGTTCAATAAATTTCTCCTCTTCATGCTTAAATCTCGTACCCAAACGTTGAACAAATCCTAATCCTCTGAGCAAATCATTTTTAAATCGTTCGTACACATAATATTTACAGCCGGACCTTTCTGGATTTTGCTTTTTAATGGAGTCAAAAAAACTTTCTAATGCCTTATCTAAAAAGAGAAGTGACTTTTGATCAATTATCCGGTTTTCATCTAACGAAATAGGTAGCTCTTTGTCCGATGGAACTTCGCAATCAGGAAAACATACTGCCCAATCGATAGGCACATCTCTTGAAAGGTTCCTATAACGATTAATTAAATTGTGGGAAGCAGATGTAGCTTGTTGATCAGGAGCTACACTTAGAGGTTTCGAATTTTGATACCATTGATTGCTTCTACCATCATATTCAACAATTCCCCCTTTTACCTCTAGACATAAAATAGCCTCATTGGGTATAGTGATAATGAAGTCTATTTCATACTCAGGTTTTTCATATTGATTCTTCTTGACAAAACGCTTGCTATAAAAAATATCATATCTATCCGAAAGCTGAGATAGTTTGTTATATACAATTTCTTCAGCACGACTTTCAGGTGAGCTAACTAATTCACTTGGATAGATCATGACCAAATTAAAAATTTTAAATTATTCGGATTGCGATAAATCTAATTCACCAGTCAATTTCAATTACTGTGAGTTTGTCCACTCATTTATATAAATCTAAATTAACATGACCTGTAAGAAAATCTTCTATTCGCCATCTTACTACTATTGACTTAAAGGAGGCATACTGTAATAGTAGTTCGATTACGTCAGTTTTTATAAAAGGACACAAAATTTTAGTTCGTGCCCATCTATGAATCTTAAATATTTTTTAAATTTATTGGTTGAAGATATCATGTAATGGGTTACTCATCTTCATCTGATAGCTCATCCTCTTCAAACTGCAAACTGATCCTTGACAAATAATCCCTTAATCTTCTCGCTACACCTTCTAAGAAACTTTGTAAAATGATCTTATAACGTTCTTTATCTTCGATAATCAAAGCTCGAAATTCGAAGGCTAATGAACCCAATAACATTTCAATTGCTATAGCAAAGTCTTTGGTATGAGTATTTTTCTTCAATGGTTCTAATACCATTGAATAATACATATGATTCTTATTTATAAGGATAACATTATATCCTAAAACCGTTCTAACCTCAAAAAGGTTATTTGTCTGATTCTCTGCATATATGATTAGAACACTGTACAACTCTCGACTAAATGCTTCGATTTGCTCCTTCAATTCTTTCTCAGGAACAGTCATAAAATAAGGTTTAAGCTCATTATATAACTCAGCCTTCTGTTCCTCACTCCATTGGCTTTCTGATTTGGCAATAAGATCGACAATTGATTTTTCAGGTGTTTTAATTGGGCCAGTTCCTACTCCTACTTTATCTTCAAGATCATTTTCCTCTTTCTCTTTAAAATCTTTTGCATATTCTTTTAATTGCTTTCGCATACGATTTATTGAGTCGGAAATGACATCGGTCATTTTATTCCAAACATATTCACGAGTCTGCGATAGAGACATTTTCTGATTTATATCCACTTCATCCAAATCGCTATCAAAAGTTACATTAAATTCAACGGATTGTTTATTATTACTAAGCCCCATCACATCATCCAAAGAAGAATCGAAATGTATTTCAATTGTCCACCATCTAGAAACCTCCTCTTGTACTCTATATAGACCATAGCTCCCAAAGTCTATTTCTCTCTCATTCCTTAAAAAAAATATATTTGCAGACTTGAAATCTCTTGTCCCAGTCATTTTCTTTGCTGCAACTTGCCCGACCTTAAGTGCTCCACCGCTTCTTACACCAGGCTTGGTTATGCTTTTATAAGCAAATGCAGCTCTTACAGTAAAACTATAATCTTTTCCATTAATCTTTACTGAGTGTTCAATATCATATGCATGCTCATCTTTTTGAAAAATCGGTTTAGATGTTTTGTAGGGTTCGCAACCTTCTATAAATTTTTTATAGTGAAATGATGAATTGTACTCCTTCTTCTCTTCGCCTAGCTTAGTATTAGTACCTTTAGGTTCTTGATTCTCCGCAACATCCCACAATATGGGTGAAATGTATGATACTCCATCAATTAGAAATAATGGGTCATATGGTACTAATTCTTTATCTACTACAGATTCACCTTCAAAATTATTATAAGATTTCATTGTGATACCTAAACCATCACGTAACTTATATCTATAAATTCTACCAAATAAGAGTTCAGCTCTCCTTATGATTGTTTCAGCTAGAGCTGCATCAATTTTATCAAGTTTTGACCACCAAACTATAGTATTCGCTTCATTTGATAATCTATCAAGTATTTTTTGGGGAGGCTTCTCTTCTATTGCTTCATCATAGTATGTATTATCCCTATCCTTATATTCTTCTATATCGAGATAAACTCTCCTCCAAACATTTGTATTTTTTTCTCTTGAGAATACTGCAACCCTCTTACCAACAAAAATAGATGATTGTAACAGTCCAACTCCAAATTTACCAATTCTATTGGAGCTTTCACCACTTCCCTGTGAAAATGTCAGGCAACTATTGATATCATCATTATTCATTCCAATACCATTGTCAGCAATTATAATATCAGAAATACGATTTCTTTTTCGCTGACCAGATGTAATTTCTTTCTCATTAAGTAAAATTTCTATACTGTCTGCTTTTGCATCTATTGAATTATCAAGTAATTCAGCTAGTGCATAAATTGAAGATCTGTACCCGCTACTTCTATGCGTCTCGATATAATTTGTACTATATATTGGATTTGCCATATAATTTTAACTTAAAACTATGTCTTCTATGATTTTGTACCTTGAAAGGTAGTCGAAATTGTTTTCAGTGAGATAAACGTAATTTAATTCATTGCCACCATTTTCAGGTCCCCTCATAGCTCTTCCTATAATTTGTAATGCTAAAGAAGGTGATTCAATCTCTCTGAGAATCATGATAGCATTCATTCCAGGAACATCTATACCAGTCGCTAGAATCCCATGATTTATTAAAACATTCAGTTTATTATCCTTATCACCAAATTTATTTAAAAGTTCTTTCCTTAATATATCTGGTGTTTCACCAACTATAAGACCGTTTTCTATTGAATTTTTCTTTAGAAAAATAGCAAGAGCAATAGCGTGCGATTTAGACTCTGCAAATATTATGATGTTCTGATTATTAGAATTTAATTTATCGCAAATTTCAAATATTCTGCTATGCAATTCATTGTAGTATTCTTTGTCTTTTTGTTGACTGTACTTCTTATAAAATTTAGTAGTTATTATTTGGCTCAAGTACCCACCTGCTTGAAGATATTCAATTGGGCTAGCAGCACTACTTAAATCAACTGCATCATTTAATGATAAAAGTGACTTAAAATTCTTTTTAAAAGACTTGAATTCGTCACTATCATTCCTAAAAGGCGTAGCAGTTAATGCAATAATTCTATTATGGTTATTAACAGTCCTATATAGTTTAAGTACTTCTTTATATGTTTCAGCTTGAGAGTAATGTGCTTCATCAATAAACAAATAATCACAATTTGCAAAGTAATCTTTCACACCCTCATCATCCAAGCGATTTATGAGTAGATCGTATGTTGCAAAAGTAATACTTGAATAATCTAATTTTTCTAAATTATCAAACTTACCATAATATCGTCTTGCTGCAACCTGATGATCACCTTTTTGCTTCCAATATTCCAAGAAACTATTTAAACTTTGCTCCACCAGTTCTTTAGTACTTACTAACCACAAGATTTGCGGTGTGTCAGAGGATTTCTTAATCCTAAGCAAATCAATAATAGCCTCCATTGCCAGGACAGTTTTCCCCGCTCCGGTTGGTAGAGTGAGTAAAATTTTGGGTGAAAATTCATGAAATAATGATTCAACAAGTATTTTTTTTAATGAATACTGATATGGATGAGGATATGATTTTGTCCCGTTAGACTCGCCGTAAACTGGATTTGTTATTGTTATTGCTTGCCTTGAATCAACAGGTTTTTCTAAGCAATACTCATCTTCTATATTAAACGTGTTAGCAAACTTTTTTTTGTCGTCTAAAACTAACTCTTTTAACTCTTTATGTGATTGAACGCCATATCTGTTGAGGTCTTCATTTGGAATAAACCCAATTAAAAGTTCTCTTAATTTCTTACTGTGGTAAAAGTCATTTCCCCTTTGTAGTGCTAGTGCTTGATTGAGGACCGAGTCTTCAAGTATATCTTTATTGTTTGCAAAACTAAATCTCAACAATTTTGTAGTCTTGTCACCTAAAAGTGATGTCTTGTTAGAACTCGGTATATTCTCTAGTAATTTATTTAGACTCATTAGATTCAGTTTTTTGAAATAACCTAAACAAAATGTTTTCGGCTAATAGATCAGCTTCTGGTGTACCTATCCTAAACTTTTCTTCAAGAATTATTTCTTTAATATCTTCGAACCAATAACCTAGATTTGGCACAGACTTGTTTTCCATTTTTATTATATCGACAAGGGAAGAAGAGAAATCAAGTATGGAATCTACATCTACAAATAAGTAGTCATAGTGGCTCTTTATGAATTTATTTATAGCAATCAATAATTTTGTGGAAAGATCTTTATAACTATCAACATCTATTTTCTCGTCGAAAGTTAAATGATTAAAAAATTCACTATTCGGAAAATCAAAACCTAGACCTCTTCCAAGCATGTGTATTTTTATACACTTTTCAGCTCTTGGTGCAATCTCTAATTTTGATAGTAATTTATGCTTATCTAATCCTTGGGCAATTAATCTATCAATAGTTTCTGATGAAATATTGTAATCCTGACTCTTTTCCTTTAAGTATACCCTCTCTAAATTTGTAATTATTCCATCTTCACAAACTTCATCAATGACTCTTTTGAAACTTGGAAAACGTCTCAAATCATATGAGTCCAAACTGAAAATTAATTCCAACTGAGCTACACCTTTCTTTCTCGCAACATCGCAAATTAAATAGTAGTCTTTTACTGTAACCAACTCACTTGTCATTATATCCTGAGCTAAAACGTTTAACTCATGGTTGTCTGTTTCGATCAATCTATCTTGTATCTCCAAAGCAGAAATAATAGCACAGATATCTGTACTTATATTCTCCAATCTATTAGATATATTTTTTACCCTTTCATCTATACTTAATTTTTTTGTTTCATATTTTTGGATGAGAAGTGTTATCTGGATATAACTTAAAACTTCATCCGTTATCTTTTCGTTTTCTATAGATACATCTACGAGATTACTATATCTATCTAATTCATACTCGATTTTTTTTTTACTTGGAACATTAAAAACAAGTGATATTAATTGATATGGAATTTTAGAATCTAGCAAATTCTCATATTCCAAGATTCTAGATTCTAATTTAGATGACCAAACTAACTTACTATCTCTTGAAATACCTTGATTTTCGACTTCAATCCCAGATCCTTCAACTTCATAAGTTAGTATATCACTATCCAGACTTGCATTAACCACTTTAATTGAATCTAAATAACTTTTTGTGAGACTATAAACTAATTCCTTACCTGACTTTTTTTTATAGTCTTTTCTTATTTCAGATATAGTAAATTTTTTAATACCTGATTCATAGTAGTCATTTATAATTGACTCAAGCACATGTTTAGTGTAAAATGACATTTAGCCTAAATAAAAATTTATATAAAACAAACCGTACATCCAGCGTAATCTTCATCCTCTTTATCGAAATACTCTCCTTTTTCATCTTCATCAAGGAGGTTATTCAGCAGAGTTTTAGACTTTTTGCCGTTGCCGTTTTGTTTCTTTTTTAAGTGTTGTCGTTTTATTTCGTCTCTTCGTTCAGGTTCAGCTAATTCAAGAAGGGATTCATTCTCCATCCAGGTAAACCCTTCTTTTTCATACTTTACTGCCTGATCAAATTTTTCCCTGTTGTTTTCATACAGCCATACCCACTCAATTTTTTGCTGATAAAAACAGAAGAAGCAGCCGGACCGAGTTCGTGAATATGTCCCCGTTTTCCCGTCTACTTCGTACTCAATTTTTTTATAATACTCTGGAACACCCACAGTTCTTTCCAGCATATCGAATACTTGATCACGAACAATGACCTGCTCGTCTGGCATCAGATGACTTTTATCTAACAGTGGGAAATCATCAAGCTTAGCTAAGGGGTAATCTGTCTTTTTTAAGAAATGAAAAACCGCATAATTAAATGCCGTTACATCCAGATCAATGAGTGTCTTTGTCTTTTTATTCAGATTATGTTCAACTGATATCGGCCGCTCTACCTCCTCCAGTATCCTATGCATGTTGTCTGGCTTAACTTTCTTCTCAT
>LKNA01000132.1 GCA_001564065.1 Chitinophagaceae bacterium T5-Br10_B2g13 | reverse complement strand
TTGAACAGTATGCGGATGTGTTTGCCGCCACTTACGGACTGAACTTCGTGGGACTGCGTTATTTTAACATCTTTGGTACCCGGCAAAATCCAGATAATCCGTATGCAGCCGTGATACCAATTTTTTGCAAAGCGTACATCGATGGGACAGCCCCAACAATTAATGGAGACGGCACCAATAGCCGCGATTTCACCTATGTCACGAACGCTGTTCAGGCGAACGAAAGAGCCCTGTTCACAGATAACGCTGAGGCGCTGAACCAGATTTACAACATTGCGTGTAATGAACGAACTAATCTCAACGAGATGGTTGAGATTCTTGAAGATGTCAGCGGTAAGTCGATTGATGTAAATTACGGACCACCCAGGCCGGGAGATGTAAAACACTCGCTTGCCGATATCAGCAAAGCCCAACGCCTGTTAGGATACGAACCTGAAGTTCTTTTCCGCGAGGGGCTGGAAAAAGCGTACCGGTACTATGTTGAAGAGTATGGAGTGAAGGCCTAATTAAACATGGTATGTCTGTCATGTGGTGAGCCGTTTTATAGTTCGTAATTGACCAATGGATGAATTTGAATGTTTGGATTGAACAGACATACCATGTTTGTTCCGGGCTATGCTCCTGCGCTGATTGAAACATGGTATGTCTGTTTTATTGTGAACAGTGTTACGGATCGTAATTGATGAATGGATGAATTTGAGTGCTTGGATTGAACAGACATACCATGTACGGGTAGTGATTTGTCACTAAGTAAGTTTTCGAAATCGATCCTTGTACGACTATAAATAGACATATAATGTTTTTTGGGCATTACCTCGAAGTTGTATCGAAACATGGTATGTCTGTCATGTGGTGAGCCGTTTTTTAGTTATACGTTGATGTATGCATTTTGCAAAAAAGCACATCTCCTGGATTGTGCGAAATGAATATCAAACGTATTTTCGGTAACCACTCCAATAGTGTGTCGATATGACAATCATGAGAGGGTCTTTTCTCTGCCACCCGGTTTATCCCGTTAGGTTCAAAATGCCGGAATTGATTACAACGTTTTAGACAGGTGTGAGATCAGAAAAATTATACAACCAGCAGATTCATTAATAAATTCAAATTGTGTTTTTTAGAGTTGAGATGATATTATTAAACTCTGTCTGGCGGTGTCAATAAGAATAGTCACGTTATCAAGAATTCGTTATAAATCAAAAGTGTTGTGACGTTGATCTTTTTTCACAGACAGAAAGGCGGTTAAAAGAGGCGAAGATTATAATTAACTATTGGCTGATTAAGTGAGTAAAAAGAAAGGAAAAAGTGGTATTCCATTGGTGAGTGTATGTTGCACGACATTCAATCTTGAGAATTATATATCCAAAACACTTGATTCTATTCTGAATCAACAAGCAGACTTTGAATTCGAAGTTATCGTTCATGACGATGCATCCACAGATGCCACGAGAGAGATTATACAATCATATGCGGATAAGAATCCCGGAGTTTTTAAAACAATATTTCAGGAAGAAAATCTATATACCACCAAGCCGGGTAAATTAGGGTATATCTTTGAAAATCATATACTGCCCTTAGCGGAGGGTAAGTATATTGCAATTTGTGATGGAGATGATTATTGGACGGATATGCATAAACTTCAAAAGCAGATCACTTTTTTAGAAAAAGAGACGGAATGCTCTGCCTGTACAACAAACGCATTGGTTGTAGATCATATCAATAATGAGAAAAAACCTTTTCATACCGGTATTAAAGAAAATTATCTGCCAACATCGAAGGTCATTTTATCAGCAGGGGCATCATTCCCGACCTCTACCTTGGTTTTCAATAAATCGAAACTTACATCCTCAAGAGTTTTTGACCAGTACGGCGAACTGTCAAAATTCTATGATTACGATACAATGTTTATATATAGCCTGCTATTTGAGGGCAAAATAGGTTATATAGATGACCAAATGTCTGTTTACAGAAGGTGGGAAGGCGGAATATATTCCGGAATTATGCACAATCCTGAAAAAGTGTGTGTTGTAAAGGAAGGGGAGATAGAAGGGAACAAAAAGTTATTGAGGCATACCAACACTTCAATGAAAAAGATGTTTAAAAGAAAAATTTCAGTAGATGCACTTTATGTTTTAAGGAATAAACCGGGATTGAAAAAGTATATGTATTTGAAAGATTTAGATGTGAGAGAAGTAATAAAACTATTATTCCGTAGATAAAGATATTGTAATGTGAATATGGGAAATGCAAAGGTATCTGTACTAATGCCGGTCTACAATGCACAGAAATATCTCAAAGAAGCAATTGAGAGCATATTAGTGCAGTCCTTCACCGATTTTGAGTTTCTAATTATCAATGATGGATCAACAGATGAAAGCGTTGATATTATTGAATCATATGATGATGATAGAATCCGATTGATTCACAACTATGGAAATATTGGGATAAGTAAAACATTAAATCGGGGAATAGATTTAGCGGATACAGACTTTATTGCAAGAATGGATGCCGATGACATAAGTCTGCCGGATCGATTAGAAAAGCAGTACAGCTTTATGGTTGAGAATCCTGACATAAAATTACTTTCAACACGGATTGAGAGGATATCTGAAAACGGAAAAACAATGAGCAGGTCATCATCTGATTTTAAATTCTTATACTTCCAACTGATTTTCCACTGTTTTGGTATTTACCATCCTTCTGTGATGTATCGAAAACATGCTGTAGCAGATGTCGGAATGTATCCTGAAACATATTCGGAAGACTTCCGCTTATGGTCAAAATTAATCCGGAAATATAAATTTTATCACATGAGTGAGGTGCTCGTGAGGTACAGATTATCTGATCAAAGTATTTCACATATAACACTTAAAGATGCGTATAGATCTGATGAGATGAACTACGCCAAAGATAATCTTCAATATTTTATGGGCGATGATTACAAAATTCCCGATACCTGGATGAACGCTTACCGAAATGATATACAACCAATTTTGGAAGTATCAGATATAAATGAGATGATAAACTGCATTGGAGAACTAGACAAAATTGCACAAAAAGTGATTGAGAAAAATAATGTGAACAAAAATATTGACAATATTCAAAATGCTGTTAATCTTAAGAAAAAACAGCTTCTTCAACGTTTTGTTGAACGAGTATCTTTTATAAAAGGATGTATGCTTATTGTTAAATCCGGCTATCCCGAGCGATTAGTGCTTCATATATTTCCTGATATAATCATGGATTCCATCAAAAAAGTTGTTAAAAAATAATACCAGCGTATACTTGATTGAAGTTGTAAGTTTTGTCAAAAGTGGAATTAAGAAAAAGAATATGTTTACTTTATGGTTAAATTAACTGTTTTAATGCCAGTCTACAATGCTGAGAGATACCTAAATGAGGCCATAGAAAGTATATTAAATCAAACATTTCGTGATTATGAGTTTCTGATTATTGATGATGGATCAACGGATCGTAGTGTAGATATTGTTAGAAGTTACAATGATCAACGTATCAGGCTTGTTGTAAATGAAAAAAATATGGGGATTAGCCGAACATTAAATAAAGGTATTGAACTTTCGGAAACAGAAATTATTGCCAGAATGGATGCCGATGATATCAGTCTGAAAAATCGGCTTGAAATACAATACTTTTATTTAGAAAAGCATCCCGAAATATCTATGGTTTCTTCAAATGTGGAAAGGATAAATGAATACGGCGAAAGTCTGGGTAATTACAATCCATATCCAAAATTCTTTTACTTTAATCTGTTGTTTCACTGTTTTGGTATCTATCATCCAACGGTTATGTATCGAAAGCAGGCAGTTCGTGAAGTTGGTATGTACCCGGAGACCCTGTCCGAAGATTATAGGTTATGGTCTAAATTAATTAGGAAATACCCATTTCATTATTCAAGAGATATCCTGCTCAAATATAGAATTACAGATCAAAGTATTTCTCATAATATTTTAAAAGAGGAATACAGAGACGATGAAAAAAGGTATGCATTTGAAAATCTAAATTACTATTTGGGAAAAGATTATAGTCTGCCGGATATGTGGTACGAGGTTTACAGGTTTAATTTTGAGCCTATTCTAAAAGACGGAAATCTAAGAGAAATGATTTGTTGTATACTTGAAATTGACTACATAAAGAATCGCCTGCTAACTAAAGATAATATTAATCGCGTAGATCAAGATATTATACATGCTGCAAATAATAAGAAAAAGCGTATCACAGAAGTTTTTTTAAGACACTTGAGCATAAGGCATGGAATTCGATTACTACTGGAGACAGGAAATTATAAGCGGCTTGCAGCATTTTCGACAAAAGGTACACTGAGGCGTCTATTTTCGGGTGATAAAAAACTTTATAAAAACAGAGAAGTGTTGAGTTAACATGTACACTAAGCAAAGTGCGGGAATTCCGTTTAATAATATTGCATAATCTACCTTTTTAAGGAATGTGTAAACATATTTATGTACATACCGAAAATGTTCATAATCTAAATGCACCACGTTTAATCGTCCCTGTTTTATGTAGCGTACTAAAACCCAGGAGCGTAATTGATGTAGGCTGTGGAACAGGAACGTTTTTACATGAGTTTAAAAAACAGGGGGTGAATGATGTTTTGGGGATTGATGGGAGCTGGGTTGATAAAGAACTGTTAAAAAAATATATCAATCCTGAACATTTCATTGAATCCGATTTGGAGAATGGTATTCGTTTAGAAAGAGTGTTCGACCTTGCATTGTGTCTCGAAGTAGCGGAGCACCTAAAAGAAGAGTCTGCTGAAATTCTGGTCGAATCCTTAACAACTTTAAGTGACAACATTTTGTTTTCTGCGGCTCTACCAGGACAGGGAGGGCAGAACCATTTGAATGAGCAGTGGCCCGAGTACTGGATAAGCAAATTTAAAACAAGAGGGTTTGAGTTCCACGATGTGATGCGGCCAATATTTTGGAAGCAGAAAGAGATAGAGTGGTGGTATAGGCAAAATATGTTTTTGGTTGTAAAAAAAGGAATTGAGTATAAAATGAATGATTTCTCTGTTTTATTCGGGCGTGATATTAGAACCTACATACATCCTGAATTATTTATGTTGAAAATAGAAGAGAGCAGAAATGACGAGTTGAGAACAATAAAGGAGATTAGAGAAGGAAGAGTATCCGCTAGGTTTTATCTTGAAGCGATAGGCAAGAAAATATTCAGAAAATTGGGTTTAAAAGGCAGTAGATAAAAAAATAAGCCTTTCATTTATATGGGATGCGGTTTAAACTCCCCAGTTTCAATGGTGCTTGCAAGTTCCTTTCTGTTTTGAGAGAACAGTCTGTTTTTCAGGCTATAGGCATCTAAAAAGCCGTACAAACAGAGATCGGTAATAGCCACGTCTATTTCCCTGGAAACAGGTGTTTGATATCGCAGAAGTTTTAATGCTCCACTGGATGTAATTCCATATGCATGGGTTCCCATATGATAACCCGACAAATCAAGATTTTCTGAATAATCGCGGGGGTACCTGCGTTTTGTTATTTCAGGATCATACCGAATAAAACCGAGCTTCAGAAGCAGAGGATGTAATAATTTCTGTTTAATTTTAACTGATAATGGTTTCGAAGAGTTGTTATCCAGGTAGCCAAGGTAAAGCAGATCCCAATTCTCTGGAAGCTCGTTCAGCCCACCGATAAGACTTGTCGGAGATATTTGCTTTTCAAGCATGATGTCATCCTCAAGAATCAAAACCCTGTGGTAACTTTCATCTAAAATCTTTTTATAGAGATTTGTGTGGGATATGGTACAGGCAACTGAGTTCAGCACCACATCTTTTACAGGAGTCTTATATAATATTTTTAAATGTTTTGCTAAGTGGGAATTATATAGCCCCTTATCTACAAGCTCTTCCAGTGTGGTTTGTGTACCATCAAAGCCCCAGTGTATTTCATACTCCAGCCCGGTTAGTATTTTTTTAAAATACTCCTGCCGGTCTTGACTTCTTTTCAGGGTAACTACGTAAATCTTATCAAAAAACTCATTCAAGATCTTAAATAGTTCTGAATAATCTTTATTCATTGTAATATGTCTTTATGAAAGCCGCTAATTTTTAAGGAATAAGCAATAATTAGCACATCTCTGATATTTTAAGCGCATGAATGAATACAGATGAAAGAATGATTTATTAACTATGCCCAAAGCTTAAACCCTAATGAGAATGATAATAATAAAAAATAATTGTTATGATCGATTAGTTTTTACCAATGTTATTTGCGGTGCTCCGGTTGGAATGGCATCAATCAATCCGTATCTGTATCACTTTTTACTATGTGTAGAAAATTTAGTAATACAGATAGTTATGTGATCTCTAAAGCATAATAATCGTCCATTACTTCACAGAGGTCGTGATATACTGCTTATTTTTTGTTTAGACGAGGGTATCTGTGACAGAAGGCCACATTATACCGGTAATTTTTTGAACATGAGTTCAATCTCCTGTCTTTAATAAGATCAGTATCCACAAAATGACGGAATGTGCGAGATAAAGTGCTTTATGGACTGCTTTTACCATTATTTTCCAATCGATTTCAGGGTTTAAGATAATATGAATTCTGTGGGTGAAAATTCAGAAATGGAATAGCAGTTCAGGGTTAAACGGATACATTGATATGGTCCGCGTCGATATGAATTATTAGGATTTATATTAATTTGATTTATGCTGCTCAACTAAGCTCTCTTTCATTATATTAGAAAACAAAATTTTATTTAATACGGAGTGTATTTAATGAAAATTACTGTACTGATTCTTTTCTTGTTGTCTCTATTACCTGTTGAATCCAGGGCTCAAATAAAAACAGTTGCCCAGCTAGCAACTCTCTCTCCAACGCTTCTTGTGGTGTATAGCAGTGATCTCGAGAACTACCAAAAAAATCATTACCTAATTAGCACGATCGGCTATATGGGAAGCTATATGGTTCTTGATTCAAAATGGAAGGCGGCACTGTTGACTCTTGGGCTTGGGGCTGCAAAAGAGCTTGTAATTGACGGGCTGATGGGCAGGGGAGAACCCCTCTGGAACGACATGATGTGGAATACGCTGGGGGTTGGGCAGGGAGTTGTGTTTACATTTTCCCTGGATTTTTGACAAACTTCGTGCCGTTCATGTTTGAAGTACACACAATGATTTTAATTAATTGAACTCCGGATTGTATTATCCAGAAATGATAAAATCATGGAAAAATTTTTAAAAAACCTGACTGAAAGCCGTGTTACGGAAAAGCTGATGTTCCATGAAGTAGAGGGCATCGAAAAAAAAACTTTATTTTGTGAATGTAGATCCCATGAAGGTGAAGTGGATATCACGATTTGGCTCTTCTGCTTATTTCATAACCGGAAAGAATGCAGATTATGGAGTTTACTCAGGGGTATGGGACCGGTTCAGGCGCTCATCCACGAATTATTTTATGTATAAAACGGTTGAGCAGCTCTTAAATGGAGCTGATATTCAAGAAACAGATAAGTATAAAAAAGAGCTCAGAAACTCTGGTGAAGAAAAGGCAGTCAGGGGTACTGAGAAGATTCTCGGTTTAATTGAAGAGCTGAGAACGAACGGTTACAAGTCACAGTACCAGCTTGGACTTGCCGATGAAATAAGAATGGTTGGTTCTGTTGAGGTGCCAAAAAATGAAATCGTTATCGGCATGGACAGAGCCGGGAATTTTATACGGCTTAAAGGGGGGCGGCATCGCCTGGCAGTAGCACAGCATCTGGGCATTAAATCAATTCCGGCTATATTAACCAGGGTACACGTTAAAGCAGTGCAAAAAATGCCCGAAAAAAGCCGCCCGATTACGGGCGACCCTGAAGATTTCCGGCCATTCAGCTAAGTTAATATCTCCCTGGTCTGAGCATGAACCACCAGAAGCCTTGGTTGAGGTTAGTATCCAGAATTGGGAGATCTCATTCCGCTGCGCTTCATGGTGAAAAGATGAGCTCGACGCACTCGCTACGCTCTTTGGCTCTGACTAATTCCCCGTCCTTTTTCCGTCGGAGGCCGGCCAAGCTCCTATGCCGCAAACGCACGACATATAGAAGGGGTGATGTGTTGTTTGGTTTTTAGTAAACATTAGGGGTCAGGCTAACAGTTACAGTTTTATTCCTTCGGGGAGGGGATTTATCTTACTGATACTTCTCAATTGGTGTTGCCTGGCTTTTGGGCAAAATCAGTGGCTCGAGATGAATAGACACCTTGGGTGGGCGGGCCGGCGTATCAGTATCCCACCTATGCAACATTCCGTCTTATACCGTATGGCAAAAGAATACTGCTTGCGGTGCTGCAGAAGCCCGGTACTACTTAGGATATCTATGCGCCGTAGGCGCGGAATCATTAGAGCTCTGCATACAACCTCAGTCACAAAAATCGAAAAGATAGCCTGAGTCCTGTTCAAGAAAATACATTGTGGGTAAATATTGTATGGTAGTCTTTCAGGGCTTCAGATATACCGCACCTATTACGGCACTCCCATTTTTTATGTTCACTCTTAAACCTCTGGCCACCGCTGCGCAGTGATAAGGGCCACGGATATATCGCACCTACTGGCGCTGGTATCGTGTCAATGTTAAACAAGGTGTAGTTTACAGATCTCCAAGCAATTTTTTCAAGGACCGGGAGATTCGATTAAATAAAAGGCGGCAACATTCTTTTGGTTTATAAACCAGTCCCGAGGGATTACCCTTATCGGGTCATTGCTTTTTTAGCATCCATGTGATCGAAAAATACAATTCGCAAAGGCAGTAACCCGGATTATTCACCAAGCTCATTTTTTGGTTCAATGTTGATTAGTGTGGGTAAAATAAAATGCCCCATCTTTATTGGAATAAACGTGATCAAGTTACATTCTCGTCTCAAAGTAAGGCAATGAAAGGGTCTGGTCAGTGGTTCAAAAGCTAATATCCAGATTATCTATTTCATTTAATACCCTGTGAAATTATTGACAAGAGAATAACCTTTTACAGTTACTCCAAATTACAGTGCATCCACTTACCCTCACTAATTAACATGGAGTCCAATAATTCATCATAGCGATTAATGCATTCAATTATCTCTTCTCATCAACATCTGATCGTGAATTCAGAATAAGTTATATTTCACACTTAACGGTTATAATACTTCTCTTCTTTATCAATTTTTATTCGAAGAGAAAGTAGAGAGCAGAATATGAATCGAATGGTGTATTAACGGATGTCAGATTTGAAGCTTGCGGTTATGCAGCCCTACTTTTTCCCCTACCTGGGTTACTTTCAGCTCATAGTAGAA
>LKNA01000131.1 GCA_001564065.1 Chitinophagaceae bacterium T5-Br10_B2g13 | reverse complement strand
TTCCTGATAAACCTTCTCTCACCGGAGAACATCAACAGTCGCTCTCTGCAAGAGATGCACCCACTGACAAAAGAGGCCGGCTTTGTAATTCAACAACAAGAAGAGTGGAATTTCAGATGGTGGAAGTTCTTCTATCTAAAGTGTACAACTGAATAACGGACTGAGACCTACTCTACTCCGTGGGCTCAAGATCTTCCAGCTGCTCCTCTGTAAACATTTTTGATTTGATAAGGAAACGCACGCCCATTGGTATTTCCAGAGAAAAGCTCGAGCCGCGGCCCTCTTTTACATCCAACGTAAGCTGCATATACTGCCAGTATTTAAACTGATCTTTTGCCATATAGAAAGGTGCACCATATACCTCACCCAGTTTCACATCACTTTTCCCAACACGGAATTGACCCGCCTTATAACACATCGGTGATGATCCGTCGCAGCAGCCACCGCTTTGATGAAACATCAACTCCCCATGTTTTTCGCGAAGTTCATCCATTATCTTTTTTGCTTCTTCTGTTATGAGTACTCTTTCTACAGGCATTGGATCTTTAGTTATATAGCAGTTTGTATTAGATAAAGCACTGATAAACTATTCCAGAAAACCAGGGCTCTATTTCTACTCAAACGTTCGTTATCAGGCAATATCAAGAACCATACGGCCTTCAATTTTATTTGCCCTCATATCTTCAATCACATCATTAATATTTTCGATTTTTGCTGAATGAACATTTGATTTAACCTTACCCTCAATCGCAAAATCAATGGACTCCTGCAGGTCTTTTCGAGTACCTACAATAGACCCTCGAATCGTTATTCTATTTAATACAGCGTTAAATATATCCAATTCAAAGCTTCCCGGTGGCAAGCCATTCATAGCAAGAGTTCCTTTACGTCTTAATGTACTGAGAGCCTGAGTGAATGCTTGTGGCGCTACAGCCGTAACCAGGGCCCCGTGCATTCCGCCAGTCTCTTTTTTCAAATATTCGCCGGGATCTTCTTCTTTTGCGTTAACAACAAGGTCTGCACCCAATTTTTTTGCCAGATTCAGTTTATCATCTTCAATATCAATGGCCGCTACATGCATACCCATTGCTTTGGCGTACTGCACTGCAAGATGACCTAAACCACCAATACCGGAAATGGCAACCCACTCACCGGGTCTCGTTTCTGTCTCTTTTAATCCTTTATACACCGTAACCCCTGCACAAAGTATCGGAGCAATTTCTGTAAAATTTACATTAGACGGAAGATGTCCTACATATCTGGGATCTCCAACAACGTACTCCGCATAACCACCATCTACACTATATCCGGCGTTATCCTGGTCTTCACAAAGCGTTTCCCAACCGGTTATACAGTGCTCACAAGTGCCGCATGCCGAATATAACCAGGGCACACCCACCGCATCGCCTTCTTTAACGTTTTTAACATTTTTACCGACTGCAGCTACATAACCTACTCCTTCATGACCGGGTATAAGCGGTAGTTTTGGTTTAACAGGCCAATCTCCATCAATAGCATGAAGGTCCGTATGGCATACACCGCTAGACATCACTTTGACCAAAATTTCGTCATCTCCCGGCTCTTTAACAGGCATTTCTTCGATTTGAAGTGGTTTGCCAAATTCTCTCGCAACTGCAGCTTTCATAGTTTTAGGTAACATAATAATCTCCTTTACTTTTTTTGATAAAAAATCCCCGGCCCGACTGCACCGGGGTTCGTGGTCTGGGTTTGAGACCGACAGGGTTTAAAAGAATCCAAGTGCCTTCTTATCGTATGATATCAGCATGTTCTTGGTCTGCTGATAATGGCTAAGCATCATTTTGTGGTTCTCTCGTCCAAAGCCTGACTTTTTATACCCGCCAAACGCAGCATGTGCCGGGTAGGCATGATAGCAGTTTACCCACACCCGGCCGGCTTTAATGGCGCGCGGCACCTGATAGAGTTCATGTGCGTCGCGAGTCCAAACGCCTGCACCTAGTCCGTATAGCGTATCATTTGAAATAGATATTGCTTCATCCACATCTTTGAAGGTTGTAAGCGATGTAACCGGGCCAAAAATCTCCTCCTGAAAAACTCTCATAGAGTTGTTACCGGTAAATATGGTAGGCTGAACGTAGTATCCGTCGGCTATGCCGTTACCTTTACCTACATCGGCACGACCACCGCCAACCAGCACTTTGGCCCCCTCCTCTCTGCCTACTTCAAAATAGTTCAGAATTTTTTCAAACTGGTCGTTCGAAGCCTGGGCACCCACCATAGTTTCATCGTCCAGCGGATGACCCATTTTGATCTTTTTAACCCGCTCAACTACACGCTCGGTAAATGCATCCGCTATCGACTCCTGAACCAAAATCCTGGATGGGCATGTACAAACTTCGCCTTGATTCAAAGCAAACATCGCGGCACCCTCAAGACATTTATCGAAATACTCATCATCTGCGTCCATTACGCTTTCAAAGAATACATTGGGACTCTTACCTCCCAACTCCAGCGTAACCGGAATGATATTATCTGAAGCGTACTGCATGATCAACCGACCGGTTGTTGTTTCGCCGGTGAAAGCTATTTTCGAAATGCGATCGCTGGTTGCCAGGGGCTGACCCGCTTCAGGACCAAAGCCGTTGACAACATTCAAAACTCCCGGTGGAATAACATCACCTACCAGTTCCAGCATAACCATAATACTTGCCGGGGTCTGTTCTGCCGGTTTTACCACAGTACAGTTACCGGCCACAATAGCCGGTGCAATTTTCCATGCGGCCATTAATAGAGGAAAGTTCCACGGGATAATTTGGCCTACTACACCCAATGGTTCAGGCAGATTAATAGATACAGTATTGGAATCATGCTCAGATATCCCTCCTTCCTGTGTTCGTATTGCGGCTGCAAAATAGCGGTAATGGTCTACCACCAGCGGCAGATCTGCATTCATTGTCTCCCGAATTGGCTTTCCATTTTCGATGGTTTCTACCCGGGCCAGGTATTCAAGATTCTCTTCAATAATATCTGCCATCTTAAGCAGTACCGATGCTCGCTCGGCTGCAGATGTTTTACCCCATTCCGGAGCCGCCTTATGCGCTGCATCAAGTGCTTTTTCTATATCTTTTTCATTCGATCTGGCTGCTTTTGTGAAAGGTTTACCATCAACCGGTGAAATATTATCGAAATACTCTCCATCAACCGGCGGTACAAACTTACCACCTATATAGTTGTCGTACTTGTCTTTAAATTCCGGACGCTCATGTAACATGTTGGACTCCAATAGTTAATTCAGGTTTGAAACTCAACATGTTTAAAAAAGCGCTTCCAATCTCGGACATTATTCTCAAAAAATTGCTCTATTGTCTCAATTTGGTTTTAATTTTTTCGTTCTATATAATGTTTAACCATCTGTTTTTAGGAAAATTCCAAGCGTCACCTTACTCTTTAACTGTCATGAGAAACAACCTTAAAACCTCTCATTCTGAACCGCAGAAGCTGATTGAAAACCGGACAAGTTTTGCAGGTGAAGAAGCTGTCTTTTCTATTTATGATACCTATCAGCAGGCGAATCGTGTGGAGCTGCATGCCACCAGTCCGATGTATTGCGGAATGATTTCAGGAAAAAAGGTTATCCATTCAGGTGATGAGAAACCCTATGATTTTGTACCCAGTGAAAGCCTGGTTCTCCCGCCCGATCAAACGATCTATATTGACTTCCCCGATGCAAAAATGGATGAGCCCACAAAATGCATCACTGTTGAACTGCCTCTCTCGAGAGTCAATGATATTGTTTCACGAATGAATGACATAATTCCTCGCAGCAAATATTCCGGCGAGTGGGAGTATGATGCAATCCACTCGGTTCACTTTAAAAATACCGGTTCAGTAGATCTGCTCATCCAGAAACTGTTTCACATCTTTACTGAGGAGAATGACCAGCGCGACTTACTGATTGAACTGAATGTATCTGAGCTGATCATTCATATGCTACAAACCGAGTCGAGAGAACTCCTGTTGAAAAACTATAGAAATCATGTTACAAAAAACGGCTTGGCAGCAGCTGTGGAGTATATCGATAATAACCTAAACGGGCCCATTTCATCGAAAAAACTTGCTTCCGTTGCGTGCATGAGCAAAGCCTCTTTCTATCGCTATTTTAAAAATGAATTCGGGATGAGTCCGGTAGAGTACATCAACAAGAAAAGGATTCAAAGAGCATGCAAAATGCTGGGCAGGAATAGAAAAAATGTTACCGACGTGAGTTACGATCTGGGGTTTTCGAGCATCAGCCACTTTATCAAACTGTTTAAAGAGGTGACCGGCAAAACCCCAAAACAGTACCAACTCCAAAAAGCCGACACCTATCGAAGTAAGATTAATAATTAATCCAATACAAACCGGAAGGTAATCGTCCCCCACTGCGGCTCTTGTGGAACACCGGATGGCAGGCGCGAAAATCTCCAGCTCCGAAGCGTTCTCATCACTTCACGCTCGAGTTCCGGATTCATTTTTCGAAGCGGAATTACACGTCCCAATGATCCATCAGGATTTACTTCAAATCGAATCGTTATAGTAGCCTCTTCATTTGTTTGATTACCGGGTAATGGCTGAACCATCGGAGAACGTTCTAAATCTCCCTCCCATTGAAGCTCATACGGTGCAGACCGATCCGGATTGTTGCCGGTTCCCTGGTCCACATTAACTTCACCGGTAGTGCCTCGCTCATCACCGCTGGTTTCCACACCTTCCTGAATCTCTTCCGCTTCCTGCGCTTCGGGCGGTACAACTTCTTCCTCAACTTCTTCGTCAACTTCTATAATTTGAGGATCAATAACCTCCGTTTCCGGAGTTTCCACAACCTCTTCACTTTGAATCTCTTCCTGCTGTTCGGGCAGCTCTACCGGCTTGGCAACTTCCTCTTCGGGTTGCTGGGGCGTTTCAACCGGCTGGGTAATTTCAGGATCGGGATCTTCCGGTTCTGTTTCAGCCGGGTTGGGGCGGGTTGCTACCTGCTCCTGCTGAACTTCGGCCTGCTCGGCAATGGTACCGCTTCGAAACTCACCCAGTGTCACTTCAATATAGGCCGGACGATTATCGTAGTCCATGTTAATGGTGTAGAGAATAGCAATGATAAAGAGAACCAGATGGATCGCACCGGTTACGGCAAGACCAAAACGATCTTCTTTATCAACGTTAAATTTAAACCAGTCTAACATATGCGTTAATCACGCTCCGTGGCCATTACTATATTCATATTCAGTGCCTGACCAATATTCATCACACGAACGGCATCATCCACCCTCGCGTCGCGGTCTGCACGTACTACTAACGAAGCATTCGGCTTATTCTGATACGCTTGTCGAATAACAGTAGATAAATTTCCGCGTGATGCCTGTTCACCGTCTACAAAAAAGTCACCCTGAGCCGTGATTGCCACCGAAATCTGCTGCGCATTGCTTGTAACGCTCGATTCAGCCTGCGGTACATTTACTCGAATTCCGAAGTTGGTCACGAAAGAGGATGTCAATAAAAAGAAGATCAACAACAGCAAAATGATATCCGTCAGTCCCGATTGCGAGAACATAGATAACGGCTCCATTTTAACACTGTCTTTACGAAAGTCCATGAATTACTCCTCCTGACGTTTCTTCGGTGATGGTGTTTGCAGCAGATCTACAAAATCGGCTGATGCATTTTCGAGTTCGAAAACCATGCGGTTTACTTTTCCTACCAGGTAGTTGTAAAAACCGAGTGCAATAATTCCAACAATCAAACCGGTGGCGGTTGTGATCAGCGCCTCCCAGATACCTCCGGCAAGTACACTTGGATTCACATTTCCCTGAAGGGATTGAATATCCATAAATGCGCGAATCATACCGGTAACGGTTCCGGTAAACCCAATCAACGGCGCAACACTGGCGATAGTAGCCAGCCAGTTCATCCGCTTTTCAAGCTGGTAGATCTCTTTTTTACCGGCATTATGGATCGCCGTTTCGATATCCCGTATGGGGCGTCCGAGTCGTCGAATTCCCGATTTCAAAATCCTTGCCAACGGCTTATCAAACTCCTCACAGTATTGAATAGCCCTTTGCTGACTCCCTGACTTCAACAATGATTCTATATTATTGAGCATACTATTCACGTCCATGCGTGAATTTTCAAGGGTTCGCCAGCGCTCGGCAATCACATAAATTGCCAGGATGGAGAGAATAAACAGGGGAATCATCAAGATTCCGCCTTGAGAGAGAATTTCCAGGAAAGACATTGAGGCTTCGTCTTGCAGCATTTGTGCCAGAGTATCGGCCTCTGCTCCATTTGCCTGAAGCATTAATAATGAGATGATATTCATGTATTTATTTAGTTGGTCTGTATTCGTTGAATAAAGTTATTTGTGCTATAGGGGTTTGGAAGTTCTGCTGCCGCCTGCTGAGCTTCAGGTATAGTAGGGAATTGTCCCACACTTACCCGCCAAACTGTTGATCCCTGAACGAGTCGCGGACTCACCAGTACCCGATAGCCTTCGGATGCCAAGTCTGCCGCTTCTGATCGGGCTCTCACTTCATTCTGCATAGAGTGCAGTACAATGGAGTATCCGTCATTCGCTTCGTCAACCAGGTTGCCCATTAGCCCGTAAACGGGTTGTTCAGGTTCGGGCGGTAAAGGCTCTTCTTCTGTTACTTCAACATCGGCTTCCGGTTCCACAGGTGTAAGTACGGATTGAGCTTCTTCCTGTGGAGCATCAACTTGTGGCGCCGGCTGCTCTGTTGTCATGTCAGTTGCGGGTTCATCAGAATCAAAAAGTGACGGTATGATGAAAAAACCGGCAATAACTAAAATCACAATCAATGCAATACTGATAACCATCATGATTGGATCGCGCTCTTTCTGCGACTCTTTTACTTTCTTTGATTTTGTATCAGATTTCGGCTTTTTAGTTCCGGCAGCAACCGGTTCCGGTTTCTTTGATTTCTCTTCAGCAGTCTTAGGTTCAGGTTCCGGTCCATCAAATATACTGCTCAGATCATCAGGGTCGTCTTCCTCCTCAATTCGATCGTCAACATCAGCTACATCTTCATCCGGTGCAAAAGGAGGGGAATCATCCTTATCCTCGTCCTCACCAAAATCGACAAACGGTTCGTCGGTCTCTTTTTTCTGAGCCTTCTCCTCTTCTTTATCATCATCTTCCAGAATAAATGAGAACGGATCCTCCTTATCTTTATCGCTATCATCATCTGAAGAACCTTTCATTTTTGAAGAGGCATCACCCAGCAGTCCGGAAAACGGATCAATATCGCGATCTACTTTATCGGGTGGGGAGATCAAAGCACCGCCGTCGGGTCCTTCTGCATCATCTTCAATTGGGCCTTCATCTTCTTCTTCCAGATCTTGATCACCAACATTAAAACCAAAGATCTCATCCATATCAGAGCCGGTAGAAGAAGGTTCATCTTTGGGGTCTTCAACCACTTCTTCAGATGAAAGATCTTTTGCCTGTTCTTCGCTATCCTGATCCCGGGCCGGCTTTAATTCAACCGGTTCCATACCTGCATATTTGAAATTAATTTCTGTACTGAGTTCATCTGCAGGATCGAATTTCAGATCACCATGTTCATCGAAGTAAAACATACCGAACTCTTTTACTTCAAGTGCTTTTCCGCGTTCGGCAGCGTCTAAAATGCGATCAATTAACTGTTTTAGCTGACTTTCAATTTCGTCAGCTCCCATTCCGGTTTTCTCAACTAACAGTTCAATCAGTTTCGCTCTGTTAATTTTCATTCGATCTCCTCACCTTAGATTTGAATTCTACAACGTCTGCCGGCGGAACCATAACTACCCTGCCATTTTCATAGGTTTTTTGATGTTGTTTGCGATGCACAACTTCGAATGTCCCGAATCCATCAATTTCGACCTTGTTTTTTTTCAAGATCTGTTCCCGAAGAACTTCTTTAAAAGCCTTAATAAATGTAGATTTCATCTTTAAAATAGATATGTGATTCCAATATATCCCTGAAATCCTCTTTCAGGGTATCCTTGCCACAATTCGTACTCTTCATCTAATAAATTAACAAGTTTACCGTAGACTCCCAGCCGATCGCCCAAAGAAATTTCAAAACGACCACCCAGGTTGATAAACGAAGAGAGTGTATTTCCTTCCGAATCATCACGGCTTCCTACATACTCCCCCCACCCTTCAACAACTAACTGACTAAACGGGCGGAAAGCAACTGTTCCTTTAATGCTCAACGACTCAATAAAAGGAATTTTTTCATCATTTGAGAGTCTTGCCCGCTGCCATGCTCCATCTGCCTGTATCCAGATTACATCCGGCTTTAAATCCTGAGAGAAACTGCCGTATATCTTAAAAATATTGGCATTACGATATTCTGTGCTATAATAATACTCCGGTGATGGCAGGGGCATGCCGGGGTTTTGAGAATAGTAGAGATAATTTTTGACGTTTTGATAGGAAACCCCTCCGATCAGCGCTGTTCCATATAACGGTTCAATTATAGCTTCTGCATAGCTCAGCCACTCAAAGCTGTGCTGCTGTGACTGGCCAAAGTTCACAAAAGGATTTTCGGAATAAATTTTATCCCAGCTATTGTAACGCGGCGTGCCCGAAAGATGCCCACGTAAATCCAGTCCGGCAAACAGATTATGAGTTACCGTAACATCCGGCGATAAATAGAACGTAAAATCATTAACAGCGTCCGTTACCCCGGCTAAACCTAAACTCGCTTTAACATCGGTTTTATAGTTAAACAGCCGCTCATAGTTAGCTGATACCCTGGAGATTGACCAGCCGCGATGCCCTACATTCATCCGATCGGTACCGCCAAAGCGCAGGTCAACTTTCAATCGATGCACCTCTTCTACATTCTCTTCCAATCTCGAGTATTGAGCAGATGTTGCAAAATTCCATTCCTGTAAATTTCTATTCATTTGATCAACTTCTGAAGTGAGATCAAATTCATCTACTCCGCCTTGCAACGCAAAGTTAAAACCACTCAATGATGTACTTGCCCTGTCAAATTTCAAACCGCCTTTAAAACCGAAATTTTCAACTCGGCTGTTTAAATCTGTTGGCTCGTTATTTAAAGAGATTAAGCCCGGATAGTGGCTAAAAGAAGATTTAATACCAATATTTGATTGCACAGTTGTCTTCTCTCCAACCATATGAACGGAGTTCATTCCCAACTCTGAATTTCTATACGAATCTGTATAATCATCAAGATGACCGCTTGTTGAGAGGTGATTTAAAGATGCAGAAACTCTGTTTTTATCATTTATTCTGCCGATTGCAAAAACATCCAGTTCAGGAGAGAAGTA
>LKNA01000130.1 GCA_001564065.1 Chitinophagaceae bacterium T5-Br10_B2g13 | reverse complement strand
TTAACTACAAAAGAGAACAGAAAAGAAAACCAGAATGACCTTAACAATTTTATCCATAGATTAACAAATGGAGAAATTAAGTCTGTGGAAACGGGTGTATTATACGGTCCCATAAATCTACCAGGAGAGCCATTATTTAAAAATCCTCCTGATGTGTTCATTGGTAAAGTATATCGAAAAATAGAAGTTAGAGAATCATGAATATTTTATTAAAAGCATATTAATTATGAGCAAGGTAAAAGTTTCCCCTGCAGTGTTGAATTTCAGAGATCAATTTAATGAAGAGAGGCACCAATCAATTGAAGAGTGTTGGGGACGGTTAAGGGGAAAATTTTTAGATTTTGTGGCTTATACTCATTTTTATGTTAAGCCAAAACATTTGAGAAGATCTGATTATTGTATGTATTGGCTTATATACGGGAAACTATTTCATCAAGAAAGTTTGCCTTTTATTAAACAAGAAATTGAAAATGGTTTAGTCCGAAAGGATATTACTCCCCCTTATAGTTTTAAAAATATTGCTGTGGAGATTGGTGAAATAGCAAAAAAATTTCAATCGATTGACTACACCTTTGAACAACTTTATCTGGAGCCAGTTCGCGAACATCAAGAATTAATTAGAAATGTTGAACCACCAAAGAAACGAAATTTTATAGAGGCAAATATTAATTACGATAAGCCACTCAAACTGGAAGAAATAGTATTTGAATCATCAAAGAAATATCATTGCCCGTATGATAAGTGTAACTTAAACAGTTATGATCCTTCAGGCTTTATTTCACATTTTCATAATAACCATGTCGATTACCTCAAGTATGATTGGCTATTATATCAAGGTGTGTATGTTGTAATTCTTAATGGAGGTAGAAAGTACAATTCGTATGAAGATGTATATAACGCTGCGATTGAGACTATAAATTTATTGGAAAGTGAAAAATACAATCAAAAGCTCGAATCTATACAGGAAGACGTGAAAAAACAGTCCAACTCTGATGAAGATATTTACAAGTCTTTCAAAAGAATAGCGGGAAGTTATGGTTCAGCATTTAAATGATTAACTACATGACTTTCAATTGAATACAAATTAAAGAGACTTTTTCTGATTACTGGTAGGTTCTGTTATATTGCTATAAATTTATCATTCATAATGGCTCAGGGATGCAGCTCAACCCTTTACAACTGAAACAAAAAATTGATCAGCTGGAGAAGCTTTACCAAAAAGTCATTGAAGAGATATTTTCGGATGATTTAGATACTACTACAAATATTGATGCCTATAAGGCCAAGAAAAAAGAAATCTTACTTTCCCTTTTTGAGAATCCTATTCATGTTATGGATTCAAAATATTTTTCTGATGTTAGGAAAAACCTTCAGCGGCTTACCCTGAATGGAGACCCTTTTTTACCTGAAGTAATAGGTGATGATGAAAAAAATGCAGATGCCATTAGATTGATAAAAAAATTATTAGAAGTTGAACTAACTCCTGAAGAGTACAAGAAGTATGGAGAGAAATACTTTTATGAGTGGTTTAGTGGAGAGGAGTATGCTGAAGCTCTAATTAAGAGCCAACTATTGATATTAAGGACCGGTAAAATTCCCAAAGAACTTAGGCATTTTGCCGATGAAATTAGAAGCTGTTACGCCTTTCAAAAATATACAGCTGCATTCACGCTATGCAGAACTCTTTTAGAAATATCTGTAGTCAATATCTTCGAATTGAATAAGCTTCATCAGTACGATACACCCTTTGCAGAATCTACGATTGAGCACTATGAAAGTAAAAATAGTGATAAAGCTATTGATAAGTTCGACCCCAATTTATTTGATCGTATTAAGATTCTTGCCAAACTACCAAAATTTGAAAAGCTGGAGTCACAACTACACGACGTTCGAATTCTTGGAAATTCAATAATTCACGGAAATAGAGTAGCAACGTATAGAACTGCTACGGATATGATTCAGAAAACATTTAACGTAATTCACAACCTTTACGAAGCGAATTAATGAGTGATAATAAAAATTCCATCACGGATACAGATCTGACCTTTTTTACAAATGAATCAGGGTCAACACTTCTTGACCGTTTCAAAAAAACATTGAAAGATACCCAATACTTCGATGTACTTGTTGGTTATTTCAGAGCAAGTGGATTTTATCAACTACACGATTCTATTGAAGAAGTGGATAAAACAAGAATCTTAGTTGGCCTGAATATTGATGAAGAGTCTTACCAAATTATCAATGAATTCAGGAATCAAACAGTTGCGGATTTTAAATCACATGCAAACGCAAAAAAGCATTTTCAGGATAATCTGGTTAAAGAGTTTGAAGATTCAAGTGAAAATGATCAGAGGCTTGAAGTCGGAGTTCGGAAATTTATTGAGTTCTTAAAAACAGACTGTCCCCAAAAAGAAGCCGATATACAAAACGGAGGTAATGGTAAGAAACTTGAAATAAGGGCATATCCATCTAAAAATATACATGCAAAAGTTTATATAGGTCGATATGATAAAGATGACCGGGATTACGGATTTGTAGTAACAGGCTCCAGTAATTTTTCTCAATCCGGCTTGGTGGCGAACAGAGAGTTTAATGTTCAATTAAAAAATTCTCAAGATGTTAAATTTGCAAGAAATCAGTTTGAAGAACTGTGGAAAAATTCAGTAGATATCTCGAAAGATTTTGTTGATACTATTGAAAACAAAACGTGGCTGAATGATTCAATTAAACCATATGAATTATATTTAAAACTAATCTATGAATACTTGCAGGAAGACATAAATCTTGAAGATAACTTTGAAGCTTTTCTTCCTGAAGGTTTTATGGAGCTCGAATATCAGCAGCAGGCAGTCCGTCAGGCCATTAAAAAGCTCAATGAGCACAATGGAGTTTTTCTTGCTGATGTGGTGGGTTTGGGGAAAACATTTATTGCTGCCCAACTTCTTCAGCAGTTGAGAGGAAATATACTGGTTATTTGCCCACCGGTGCTTCAGGAATATTGGGAGGAAAGCTTAATGGACTTTCGAGTTCCGGCCAAAGTTGAGTCTTTAGGTAAACTGGATCACATCATTCGAAAGGGCTTTGAGAAGTATGATTATGTGGTGGTAGATGAGGCTCACCGGTTCCGTAATGAAGCAACACAGTCTTATGCTGATTTACTTGATATATGTAGAGGGAAAAAAGTCATCTTAGTTACCGCAACACCGCTGAACAATAAAATTGATGACATTTTTGCCCAATTAAAGTTATTCCAGGCGCCAAAGAATTCAACGATACCAGGAGTCATTAATCTGGAGAAATTTTTCAAGCGTTTAAATAAAAAGCTAAAAAAACATAAGCCCAAAAAAAGTATTGGTGACGTAATTCATATGGAGACACCTGAAGAGATAGATTATTCAGATGTTTTAAAAGAGGTTTCCACTGAAATTAAGGAGAAGGTATTGAAACATGTGATGGTGAGAAGGACCCGTTATGATGTTACCACTTATTTCAAAGAAGATATGGCGAAACAAGGGCTGTCCTTCCCCGAGCTTCAAGATCCAGAGATAATTCCATATAAGTATCAGGGCGAAATCGAAGAGGTTTTTAATCAGACAATCACTTACCTCACAAATTTTAAATATGCTCGCTATGTTCCCCTTTTGTACTATTCAGGCAGCAAAGGGCTGACTGAATTTGAAAAGCAACAGCAGCGAAATGTTGGGGGTTTCATGAAAGGGATTCTTGTAAAGCGCCTGGAGAGCTCTTTCTATGCATTTAAGAAAAGTGTTCAAAGGTTTATTACTTCGTATGAACGCTTTATTGAGATGTATAAGGATGGAACTATATACATCAGTAAAAAAGTGAATGTTTATGACCTGCTTGACAACGATGATATTGAGAAATTAGAAAGAGCTGTTGAGGATGAAAGGGCTCAGAAATATAAGTCAGAAGATTTCAGGAAGGATTATTTGCCTGATCTTGAACATGATTTAGAAGTACTTAAATCAATTTGGCAACTTTGGAAGCATGTAGAAGAAGATCCCAAGATTGATCACTTTAAGGCCGACCTTGAAAAGAATAAGACCTTAAAAAAGAAGCGGTTGGTGATTTTTACTGAATCAAAGGAAACCGGAGATTATCTTTATGAGAACTTAATTGATAAATATCCTGGCCAGGTGTTTTTCTATTCAGGTGATGGCGGACGCCATACAGATAATGAGACCGGCTCCACTCATTCAGTAGCTCGGGACGAGATCAAAGCCAACTTTGATCCGAACTCCAGGGAGTATAAAAATAACATTCGGATTCTGATTTCAACCGATATCCTATCCGAGGGGATAAATCTGCATCGGTCAAATACAATTATCAATTATGATCTTCCTTGGAATCCGACCAAAGTTTTGCAGCGTGTTGGACGAGTTAACAGGCTCGGAACTGAACACGATAAGGTGCATATTTTTAATTTCTTTCCTACTACACAATCAGATATGCATCTTGGCCTTTCTCAAAACATCACCAACAAAATTCAAATGTTTCATAATATTTTAGGAGAAGATGCTAAGTACCTATCTGAAGGAGAGGAATATGAAAGTCAGGAATTGTTTGATACGTTGACGAATAAAAAAACTTATTCTGATGAAGAGGAGGAAGGAGATTCGGAGCTTCAGTATCTTGAAATGATGAGAGATTTAAGGGATGATAATCCTCAACTATTTGAGCGTATTAAACGGTTACCTAAAAAGGCTAGATCAGGTTTTAGTAAAGATGACCAAACCGATAAGACATTGGTTTCATTTTTCAGGTTGGGACGGCTCAAGAAGTTTTATAAAACGGAGGGGGCTCAAGCCGAAGAGATCACTTTTTATGATGCCGTTAATGAGCTTGAATGTAAGCAAGGGACAGACCGTACTAAAATCTCCTCTGAGCAGTATTTCAAAATGTTGGATATTAATAAAGCAAAATTTGAATTAGATACTACTCAGGGTGAAGAAGAGAATACCGGTCGGGGAGGATTTTCTAACGTGAAGTACATAGAAAAGCGTTTAAAAGCTCCTGTATTTAGACGTTATAAAGGATTTACACACTCTGACGATGAATTTATACAAGGTGTAAAAGATATGTTGAAACAGGGACTCATGGCGAAAAAAGTTTCCCAGAGAATTAAGAAAGATTTTGAAAAGGAAGCAGATCCCAGAAAAATGCTAAACATTCTCCAAAAGCATGTACGTGTTTTAGCTCATGAAAAAGAGATCAACAATAACAGAAATATTAAGCGCGAAGTAATTTTATCGGGGTATTTAACGAACTAATATGGAGAAACGACAAGCCAAAGATTATATCAAAGAAGTATTAAACCAGTCATTTAATCCAGAGCGATTTGAACTATTCATTCGCAACCTACTCAATGATATTGAGCAAAGAGAAAATAGGTACAGTGGGAATTTAATTCCTGAAGCATTTCGGGCTCATATTGCTCATTACAAAAGAATTGGTAAGTACACCGATCCTGAAGGTGAAGAGCTTGATATTTTAATCATTCAAACCCGCTCAGTTAAGAAGCTGGAACGTACCCGAACAGCACTTCGTAATTTTGTGGTTCGGCATTTGAAGACGTTTGATAAACAGTATGCACTGGCTGCCTTTTACTCTAAAGATGATGATGGTGCGGAATGGCGCTTTTCTTTGGTGAAAATTGACTATGAAACAAAGAAGGGCAAAAAGGGGAAAATCAAAGTTGAGGAAGAGCTTGTTCCTGCCAAGCGTTTTTCATTCCTGGTAGGTAAAGACGAAGATGCCCATACTGCACAAAGGCAGTTATTGCCTATCCTTACAAATGATCATGCAAATCCACTCATAGTAAAAGAAAAGGATGGTGATGGTAGTATTGAGGGAGCTTTCAGTATTCAGAAAGTTACGGATGAGTTTTATGAACAGTATCATGAACTTTATGAAAAGCTGGCAAATGATGAAAACTTTACGAAAGCATTAAAGGAAGAGAAGCTTGATAAAGATCGTTTTATTAAGAAACTACTCGGACAGATTGTATTCTTGTACTTCCTACAGAAAAAAGGCTGGCTCGGGGTCTCAAAAGATCAGAAGATGGGAAAGGGCTCCAAGAGGTTTTTACAGGAACGATTTGCGCACGTGCAGAAGAATGGTGAAAACTATTATAATGACTTTCTACGATATCTTTTTTATGAGGCCCTTGCTAAAGATCATAACGATGAAGGGATTACCTATTATTATAAAAGACTGGGGTGTCGAATTCCTTTTCTGAATGGTGGATTATTTGAAGTCAATTTTGAATGGAAAGACACCGATTTTACTATTTCCAATGATTTGTTCAGAAATGAGGAAAAGAGTAAGGCCGGGGACGAGGGAACCGGTATCTTGGATGTTTTTGACCGCTACAATTTTACTATAAAGGAAGATGAACCCTTAGAAAAAGAAGTGGCAGTTGACCCGGAAATGCTGGGTAAAGTTTTTGAAAATATGCTCGACATAAAAGAGCGAAAAAGCAAAGGTGCTTTTTATACTCCGAGAGAGGTTGTGCACTATATGTGCCAGGAAAGTCTAATTCATTATCTGGATAACACCATTAATGATTACACAGAAAGCTACCAGCCTTTAGGTAGCGATCAAAGCTGTATGTTTAAAGGTAGTTCTGACAAAAAGAGGAATCTGAACCTTGAAATAGAAAACAAAGGTGATATACGGATACCCAAAGAAGACTTAGAAAAGTTTATTAGAAAAGGACACCTCGCACTTGAACACGAAGCAATCGTCCAAAGCAAAGGCAAGGAGACCGACAGTTATAAATTCAAGCTTCCCGAAAGCATTCGTGGTCAGGCTGCAAATTTAGATAAGGCGTTAGCAAATATAAAAATTTGTGATCCGGCTATTGGTTCCGGGGCTTTCCCCGTGGGTTTATTGCATGAATTAGTTACAGCTAGGCAAGTTCTCAACTCTTTTCTACAACGGGATGGGTATAGCTCCTATAACTTAAAGCGACATGCTATTCAGGAGAGTATTTATGGAGTGGATATTGATTCAAGTGCAGTTGATATAGCGCAATTAAGATTATGGCTATCAATGATTGTGGATGAAGAGGACTACAATGAAATTGAGGCTTTGCCAAATTTGGATTATAAGATTGTAAAGGGGAATTCGCTTATAGGATTTCCAAGTGAATGGAATAGCCCGGCTTTTTCAAATATTGAAAATTTAAAAAAGAAGTTTTTTAATGAAACTAAGACAAAAAGAAAGAAAGAACTTAAGGCTGAAATTGATAGTGAAATAGAAAAGAGATTAAGAAGCTCAAAGCGAATTTTTGGATACAAAGTTGATTTTGACTTCAAGCTATTTTTCTCTGAAGTATGGCATAAAAAAGGTGGGTTCGATGTAGTTATAGGAAATCCACCTTATGTGAGTATTAGTAAGGATGGTAATAAAGAAATTCTTAAAAAATTAGATTACGAGACTTACCTCGCGAATGGAGATCTTTACACCTTATTTTTTGAAAAAGGAAATCAGATTCTAAAAGATAACGGCCATCTTTGCTATATAACCTCCAATAAATGGTTAAACGCAAGCTATGGTCGTAAAACTAGAGGTTATTTTATAGATAAGACTAACCCTTTAAAATTAATCGATTTTGGCAAAGTAAAGATATTTCCGAATGCTACAGTTTTTGTAAGTATAATGTTGTTTCAGAAAAGTAGGAAGAATTTAAGCTTAGAAGCAGTAACAATAGAAGGTGAAAATTTACCTAAAGATTCGCTTGAAGATTATTTTGACTCAAATTTTATAGAGTTAACAGAACTAAGTGATGACACATGGATCATCAGTACTAAAATTAAATATAAAATAAATAAGCAAATTGAGACTGTAGGTATCCCATTAGGAGAGTGGGACAATATTGAGTTTTTTAGAGGTATTACAACGGGTTTTAATGAGGCTTTTCACATAGATAAAAAAATTGCTCATGAATTAATATCTAAATCAAAAAAGAATAAAGAACTGATCGAACCTCTTTTAAGGGGAAGAGATATTAAAAGGTGGACTTATTCTGATCAAGACATATTCATGATTAATTCTCATAATGGGGTAAAAGAAAAAGGTATTGATAGGATAGATGTTAAAGAGAATTATCCTATTATTTATGACTACTTGCTTCAATTCTACGATTCCAATAGCCCTTTAGCAAAAGAAAGGAAGGATGGTTCATTTCAAACTTTAAAAGATAGAGCTGATCAGGGGGATCATTGGACGAATTTAAGAAACTGTGCATTTCTTGAGGAGTTTTATAAACCAAAAATTATTTGGATTGAAATATCAGATAAAGCGAACTTTGCTTTTGATGATGAAGGGCATTTCTTGACTAATTCGGCATATTTTATTTCAGGAGATAATCTTAAATATCTTTTATCAATTCTAAATTCATCTGTCTCTGATTATTATTTCTTCCAAATTACAGCTAAAATAGCAGGAGGGAGGAAAAGATATACTAAGCAATACGTTGGGCAGATCCCAATTCCTCAAATTGAAATGGAAAAACAAAAACCTTTTGAACTACTTGCTGATTATGTAATTGCATCAAAGAGGCTAGCTACCGATATAATCTATAGTTTCTTTGAAAGTCTTTTAGATGCTATAGTATTTGAACTTTACTTTGAAGATAAAATTCGAGGGGCTGGTAAGGAGATAATAGCACACTTAGAAAATCTCCAGACTATAGACTCCAATGAATCCGATGAGGTTATACTATCCACTTTAAAAAATGAATTCGAAAGATTATACGATCCAAATCATCCCGTACGCAACAACCTTGAAACACTAGATAGTATTGAGGAAATAAGGGTAATCAAAGAGACTTTAAAGAATAACTAAAAAACCATCTGGTATGGCATTTAATCCCCGTTCGGAGTACACAATTGTTTCCAAAGATATAAACATAGAAGAGTTTCATAAATACAAAGATGATTACGTTACACGGCCACCGTATCAGCGAAAGTCTGTTTGGTCCAAAAAGAAAAAGCAGTCTTTGTTAGACAGCCTGTTTCGACGTTACTATATCCCAAATATTGTTATTCGGGAAGTCCGGTTAACAGACAACCATACAGTGAATGAAATAATAGATGGACAACAAAGAATAAACACCGTTCAAGACTTTTTTGATAATAAATATCCACTGCCAAAATCTTTAGAAGACGTTAATTCAGATCTATCCGGTGCCTATTACAAAGATTTAGATACCGATGTTCGAAGATTTATCGATCGGTCTTTAAAGTTTAAAGCCGATGTAATCAAGGATATTGATGAACCGGAGGATGT
>LKNA01000129.1 GCA_001564065.1 Chitinophagaceae bacterium T5-Br10_B2g13 | reverse complement strand
CAGAATCACATCTGCATTCCGGTCCGCTTCCGTCTGACAGGTCTCACCCGTCTAAGGGTGCGCAGCCGTCTGGTAAACCGTCCCAGTCTGACAGGCCGGACCCGTCTGGTAAATCATAAACTGACTTACAACTTTACTATAACACTCGGAAGAAGCCATGCCCCACCCCGGCACGGCTTCTTCTGTTTATACTTTGGAGGAAATTAGTTATTTAATTGAGCGCGGGAAGAGATCGCAAGGTGAATATTGCTTTCTGTTCTGAACTATTATTGGATTCAGAATTAGATTAAGAGATAAGCTTGTAAATAAATTTTTAGATGCCGGGCCAGTATCGCACTATTTCTGATGTGGGCGGGCCATTTTTTTTAATTTCAGGACTGATCAGTGCCATAACCACCACCATCTTGCAATGGAGGGAGGCGTCTTTTGATATATACATTCCTGTAAAACTTGTTTTAAAAAGATGATCATCCTCTTCAGGTGATCCGAATAACCAATCAACCAAAAAGACACTCATCAATATATCTCTCATAATTGAATAGCTGACCAGGAAGCTAATAGCTGGTAATCAAAAACTATTCAGTCCACCACCCCTTCACATTTGAAAGCAATTCGTCGTCCAGTTCATGTTCCGGATCATCGTTGTGAAGTACTGATATATCTCCTGTTGTTTCCAGAATTACCGCTTTTATCTGCAACATCTGGGTAACATTAGCTTCTCTAAGCTTCGCGCGTATATCATCGTGCGTCACTTTGGTGCTTTTCATGTTTTCCTCCAGTACTTCTGTCCCTCTCATTAACAATACAGGCTGGTTGTCTACAAGGTTGTCTACGAACTTCGAAATTCCCCGAAGTTTTGCTACTCCTATCTGCAGCATGTAGAGCGCAGCCAGTGCAACGATTGCCTGAATAAGAGGCGGGTTCGCCATTACAATTGTAGTGGCAATTAATGAACCTACGGCAACGGTCATCGCAAAATCAAAACTTGACATTTTTGAAAATGACCGAAGACCTGAAATTCGGGTAAAAACAATAACAGCAGCATATATACCGATCGATGATATGAGAACCATCACGATATCTGTCCATGTTGTGGTAATCCAGGATAATTCCATAATGAAGGGCTTACGTTTATGGTGAAATGTTCGTCTGTTTGGGAAGAAGAATGTCTCCTATCGAAAAGAGGAATTCAGCTATACATTTAATTGAAATTCACGATTGAACTTAGCTCAATAGTAATTAAATGAGATGAGAGTTTAATTACACTACGTTTTGAAACAGTTACAGAAATCACGTAAAGCTTTTCTTGATGTGGCCAAAAAAGATGGGAGATATGTAAAAATCAGCAGTAATCATGTAACAGATTGATGCCTATGTATTTACAAAAATGTGTTATTTACAGGCATAGGAAGATAAACGTCAGAAGACAGATCGGGGAGATGATAAGCTTCGGGAAAACTTTCTCAAGTCAAAATGAAACAGGAATTCCAGCATGCAATACTCACTTAAGAACGGACTATTATGGCTTTCTATTTACATGCTGCTTGGTCTGATTCCGATGATCATTGCGGTGGCAGGAGACATACCGGAATATCGCTCGTTCTGGATTGAGTTTGGTGTTGCGCTTGGATTTATTGGCCTCTCTCTGTTCGCCCTGCAGTTTATATTTTCCGGCCGAATCCGGCGAATTGCCCCGAAATTTGGCAATGACAATATTATCAATTTCCATCGGCAGATTGGAATCACCGCTTTTATCCTCATCATGGCTCACCCTATAACATTGATAATCGCGGATCCGGGGTTCATCGAATATTTTGACCCCAGGGTCAATTTTTTACGCGCCATTGCCCTGAGTTTTGTTACCATAGCCATCGTTTTGATTACAGTTACCAGTATGTGGCGCATGACCTTTAAACTCTCATACGAGCACTGGCGATTGCTGCACGGGTTTTTAGCCCTGGCAATTGTGTTTGTTGGAGTTGTACATGCAATTCAGGTTTCCCACTATTTGGAACCTCTCTGGAAAAAGGTTGGGTTGGGGGCCGTAATGTCAGCAGCAATGTACATGGTTATTCACACGCGGATGGTCCGGCCCTGGATGAATAAGAAAAAACCTTACACAATTACAGAAGTCAAAGAAGAGATTGGAGATTGTTACACGCTATCGCTAAAAGCTGAAGGCCATCCCCGGATGGAATTCACAGCCGGTCAGTTTGCCTGGATAACGATAGGCGAGACACCGTTTTCCCTTCAGCAAAATCCATTCACATTTTCGTCGAGTGCACGAAGCAAAGAGTTGAAATTTACCGCCAAAACGGATGGTGACTTTACCTCCACATGGAAGAATATGCAGGTTGGGACAAAGGCATGGCTTGAAGGTCCTTACGGTTCCTTTACTCCAGTGGAGGAGAGGCCCTTGTTTTTAATAATGGGTGGAATCGGGGTGACTACCGCAATTAGTATGCTGCGTACGATGCGCGATGACAACGATCCGCGCAAAGCGGTACTGGTATATGCAAACGCCACTTTTGAAGAGATTACGTTCCGGGACGATATAGAAGAGCTGAGCAATCAAATAGATCTTAAGGTTGTACACGTTCTGGGAGAGCCTCCCGACAGATGGGATGGCGAAGAGGGGTTTGTGACTAAAGAACTTCTGGAAAAGCACCTGCCTGACGACCACAGCAGCTATATGTTTTATATCTGCGGACCCGAACCAATGATGGATATGGCAGGCATTGCACTATATGACCTGGGAATTAAATGGAACCACATATATATGGAACGCTTCCAGATTGTTTAAATAACGAGAGTTTGAAATGAGGTATTGAAAACAAATAGAGGCTGTCCAAAAAGGGCGTCATCCCGCACTTGATGCGGGATCTCCCATCCCTAATATAGTCAGGAGATGCCAGATCGGAGTCCGGCATGACGAAATTGAGGGTGAATGTTCTTCTTCCTCGCCTTTTTTGGACAGCCTCACTCTTCAACAAACTCTTGATTCGAACTAATGTTTTATAAAATAAAAGGAGGATCTGACAATGGAGAAACATCATAAATTGCTGCATATAATCATTCATCGTGTGGCCGACCTGGTTGTAATCGGTTTTGTGATTATATGTGTCGTTTTTGCAACTCGGGCACTATAAAACCACGCTTATGTTATACATACTCATTCTGCTATCACTTACAGGTATTGGCGTTTCCCTCTCCAAATGGTACGTGCGGGAGCACTCTGAAGAGTCGGAAATGGAGACCGAGGATGAAACTGAAAATCATCCCGTTGCACAAATTAAAAGCGTACTTTTTCTGGAGGTTCCGCTTGAGAAAATTATCATGGGCTATTTTATCTGCATTGCCCTGGTTTACTCAAGTATGCTCATTTTTGGGTTCACCCTTCCGGAACTCGACCTGGCCCTGCTGATAATTTCCGGAATAGTAACGCTGCTTCTATTCTACAACCTGGTAACGGTTTACGGTATTGCTAAATGGTTCAGCTGGCGGGTTCTCCTGTTTTTGATTTTATCCTCTGTTATCTCTGCCCTTATGATGGCAAGACCGGAAGTGATAAGCATATCCTTGCTGCAGGATGCGATGCCCTATATGCTAACCGTCCACCTTCTGGGTTTGGTTCTGGGCTTGGGCGGCGCCCTTATAATTGATGTGATGATTTTTCATTTCCTCAATAACTTTAAAATATCAACCCGCGAAGCTGTCATTATGCACCTTCTTTCGCAAATGATTGTGCTGGGTCTGATCCTGCTCGTTGTAAGCGGCATTGCGCTTATGTTCACTGACCTTCATGCCTATCTGGAGAATCCCCGGTTTCTGATGAAATTGACGGCCGTGGGAATCGTCTCGCTTAATGGAGCCGTTTTAAATCTATATGTGGCACCAAAGATGGAGCTGATATCTCTGCGTGAGGAAGACAGGGAGTCGAACCAGGCCCTTGTAAAAGCCTCATTCATTGTGGGGGCTGTCTCGGCTATTTCCTGGTTAACCGTGTTTTTCCTGGCTATGATCGAAATACTGGAGACGTTTTCATATGTCACCCTGCTGGTTGCCTACCTGATTCTGCTGGCCATTGCTATCAGCGGCGGGCTGTTCACCAAGTACAGCTATGAAGAGAGCGCAAAGGAAGATTAATCAAATTATTCAGAAAGGAGTGAGCTTGATTAACCCCTCCAACTGTGAATCTTGTAAATCTTTTAAAGAAGTATATAACGCTTGCAAGATCTAAATTTATCACCTTTTTATTGGTGAAAATATTTCATTGGCCCGGTGTTTATGCTGATGAAATAATCTGACAAAGAGCTCAATTAAACTGCAATTATTAACAATAAGTGATACTCATGGCTAATTTAAGAATTAAGGGAAACTGGAATGAAATTAAAGGCAAGCTCAAACAAAAATATGGGGATCTGACGGACGACGATCTCAAGTATGCAGAGGGCAAAGAAGATGAGCTTCTGGGGAAACTTCAGAAGAAGACAGGCAAAACCAAAGATCAACTCTCAAAGGAAATTGATAAGCTAGGCAGCTAGTACTATTGATATTGAATGTTAACCATCAAATAAAAAGAGCATGGCCCATAAATTGATTACCCGAACGACTACAATACTCTTCCTTTTAGCCGCTTCATTTATCTTCATACAATGCGATAATCGTACAGATGACAGAAGTTCTGCTTTTGATGAGGAGCGTGAACAGATGACATCAAACCTGGAGAGTCTAAGGGATGATATTGATGACAAAATTAATGACCTGGAAACAAGAATAGACAATGCCGATGACACTGAGGTAGAGAGAAATCTGGAAGCTCAGAGAAGAGAACTGCGCGATGACCGATCAAATGTAGACCGGGCTATTGATGATGTTGAAAATTCTACCCAGGATAGCTGGCAAACAGTTAAAACTGAAACCGAAAATTTCTTCGACAGAATTTCATCAAAACTGGATGAGTGGTCTGACAGGGTTCGGGATGACCGGCAAGATTATTAGATAGGTGTCTACTTCGAACCCTTGAAATTAAAGCAATGATCTTTCTAACTGGATGAAAAATAAAATATGAAAGCACTCCTATATGTTGTAGCTCTGATAATGGTAATAGGGTGGGTGCTTGGATTCATTGTATATGCAATCGGTGGCCTTATCCACATTCTTCTTGTAATTGCAGTTGTTTCTATCGTGTTCACACTGATTGGTAATAAAACAAGCAGCACGTAACAGGCAGCCACATAAAATTAAGAGGGAAAGCGCAGGCAATTACGGCCTGCGTTTTTTTTGCCTGCTTTTTTTTATAGGATTATGGGGCATGACCATCTTAACAAATTTTGGTCCAACACCTGGTTCATTAGCACGAAAGATCATACCCCATTATCCATCTCCCAAAGAGAACATCAGGGAAAGGGGACACTTCTTGAAAAACTTAGTTGTAATACAGTTAAGTCCAAAGAGGGTTCCCAAGTATTGAGAAAAGAGGGAAATTTAAATGATGATTACAATTGTGTAAAAATGGTGAATAGAAATAAAGGAGATGAAGTATCCCCAACAGCTATAGCTAAGTATACACTGGTTGTTTTAGGGGTTTTGATTACAACGGCAATCCTGTTTTTTATCAGAGACGCACTGTTAATTGCGTTTGGCGGCGTCATTTTTGCTGTTATCATTAATGGTTTTGCAAGAGTAATACGCCGGTTTATCCCGATTTCGCGTGGGTGGTCTATTGCCGCTGTTGGTGTAATTATACTTCTGTTTATCGGTTCTTTTGGCTTCTTTTTTGGTTCCCAGATTGTAGAAGAGGTGGGGCAGCTTACTGAAAAACTTCCGCAACAAATATCTCAATTGAGAGAGACCGTAAGTGATTGGCCTTTGGGTGATCAATTGATGGAAAATGACCAGGAGGGAAATGGCGAAGCTGCTGAACAGGATGAAAATGGTGATCAGGAAAATGGATCAGGCAACGGCATTCCTGACGGAGCGGGTGGTATGGCGTTCCAGGTTGGAATAACAATAGTTGATGTATTGGCCACTTTTGGCCTGATTATTTTTATAGGCATCTATTTTGTGATAGACCCTGAAACCTATCGGAAAGGGATTGGCCTGCTGTTTACAAAGAAAAGGGCAGATCGAATTACCGAAGCCCTTGAAACGTGCGGTAATGCTTTGTGGAGCTGGTTAAGCGGACAGTTTATTGCGATGGCGGTTGTTGGGGTGGTTGTTACCGCAGGCCTGATGATTATCGGGGTACCGCTGGCCCTGGTGTTGGGTATTATTGCCGGTTTATCGGAGTTTATTCCCATTATCGGCCCCTGGATTGGTGCCGTGCCGGGACTCTTGCTGGCACTATCTGTAGATGCCAAAACTGCCCTCTATACGGCCATTCTTTATGTTGTGGTTCAGCAGATTGAGAGTAACATTATGACCCCGCTCATACAGCAGCATATGGTTCATATACCGCCGGCCGTAGTGGTTTTGTCTGTTGTGGCTTTTGGCCTTCTGTTTGGTATTGCCGGTATTATACTTGCAACCCCGCTTGCCGTTATTGCAATGGTGCTGGTAGGTATGTTCTACGTTCAGGATGTGCTTGGCAAAGAGGTGAAAATTCCCGGCAGAGAAGAGAAGCAACCGGATCAAGAGTAGTGCCTGAGTACAGAGTTCAAGAATTGAGAGGGTCTCTTAAAAGCCTTTTAACCTGAGTTTCGATGTGCCCCGAACCTGGTTTTGAAACTTAACTAGTCATCCCCCATTGCCCCCTTCCCCCGCAGGGATCCCTTTGGGAGAAGGGGGACACTCCTGAATAAACTCAATATTGGACTAAAAGTTATGGTTTCTAAGTTGATGCCTCGCGGGTTCTGCCCCGAGGTAGTTCATTGAGGATTAAGAATCGAACTCAGGTTTTCAGGTAGGAAATTACCATGGGTCAATCTTCGGGCTCTATTTCGATCTCTTTACTCAATGCGGAAGCGATTAAGCCGGTGGGAATCGCAATTATCGCGATACTGACCATTAAAACAAAATATGTAAAGAGACGCCCACCTGTCGTAATTGGGTAAACATCTCCATATCCAAGTAAAGTAAATGTAGTGACAACCCACCACAAACTGTGAAAAACAGAAGTAAACAGTTCAGGCTGAGCCCGGTTTTCGAAGTAATAAATACCAACTGCTGCAATATAGATAAAACAGAAAGAGATCAGCAGAAAAATTACAAGTTCAGCTTTGATTGATTTGAAAACCTTTAAAAGGCGGGTAGATGCCTCGCTATATCGGCTGAATTTCAATATTCTCAATACTCTCAAAAGACGGAATACCCTGATCGAGCGTAAATCAATTCCGGCTGTCATATAAAAAGGTAAGATTGCCAGCAGATCGATAATTCCGTAAAAACTGAAAATGTATCTAAATTTATTGTCTGCCACATAGATTCTAAGCAGATATTCGATCGAAAAAATACTAACTACCACAACTTCGAATATTCCGAGGGTTCTCAAAATATCCGGATCCAGGTCGGGCAGGGTTTCAACAGACAGACTTACAACAGAGAGTAAAATCAGTCCCATAATAAACAGGTTGAAAATCTTTCCTGCTGTTGTTTCCTCTTTCTCTACGATCTCTTTTAGCTTCATTTTCATCGAAGTACCCTATCTGGTTATACGAATCATATTTGATGCTAATTTTACAAGTCCAGTTTTTGGATGAGGTACCGTTCAGCAGCCAGTTTTGCAGAGCTTATTGCCGTACCGGTTACGATACTCCACAGGATCACTTTCTTCCAGTTGATCTCTTCTGAAGGGTGAGTGGAAGGAGGTTCTTCGTTATATAGTTTAAACCATCCGTTTCGTGCAATCTGGTTCAGTGTAAAACCGACTAAAACCGTTGCCCCGGTAATGATAATCTTCTTGCTTGTATCGTCCATTTTTCCTTGTTTTGTTGATATTTAAAAAATCTGAGTTTGTTCGGTAAACTTTATGAATCACCCAGCCACTCCTTGCGGAGAAGGGGTGCCTTTTTATTCGATCTGGTATAAATGAGGTTAGTGTTTTAGTAAAAGTAAGTGTTGTTATCTATTCTGGTTTAAAGTTCTAAAGAACTGTATTTACCAGGATCTTACAGGCTGAAAGCCTGAAGCAACACAGCCCCGGGCAGCGCCCGGGGAAACAAATACCCACATACAGGGCAGGCTGAAAGCCTGCTACAGACAGATATCTATTATGGTTGAATCATTTAGTTATACGTTCACCAGTCATTTCGAAACCAATCTGGAATATTCCAGCACATCCTATTTCTCCATCTATCAGATGCACTCATTTGTATGTATAAAGATTATCGTAATGCTCGTGTATGATTCTATCTCAGGCTTTTCCCCTGGGATCCCTTGCGGGGCAGCCCTTTTCCTTACAGAATCCGGGAACATTAGCCAGTGTCTCATAAATACGTAAGCCCGAAACATGGACACCCAAGTACGCAACCATAAGACACCTAACGAAATATTAATGTTGGCCAAAAAATCTGCTATTAAAAAATGTTGATCTATGGACAACGAGTGTACATACAAATTTTAACCGACCTGCAGTGAGTCAGAACTGCAACTGGGTCCGTTACGGTTTCAGCAGGTCTTCTCCCTCTTCAGGTGAACGGGATTTACGAGCCTGCTCCCGGATTTCTTCATCGTTACTTTCCAATTCACCTTCTCCTTCAACCACCACGCTGGAATCCTCTGCTGTCGTTGCTGCCTTCCCGGTTTTATCAGCATTTTCTGAAACTGATGATGAATTACGGGTCATCTGTACCGGCACACCACCTGGAAAGACCACTTCTCTCGCATCATCCGGCATTGAAATCCCTTCATTCATGTAGGTAGTTTTCATCAGACGTAATACGGATGATTTCACTTTCAAAATGTTATGTTCTTGAGCATTAACCCATAAATAAAAACGTAAATTGACGGTTGATGCGGCTAACTGATCCACTAAAATCCAGGGCTCCGGTTCCTTTAGTAACGCGGGATGCTCCTCCAGAACTTTCGCGCCTATGGCCTGGGCTGCGGCGATACTATCATCATAGCCAATTCCAATTATAAAAGTCGTACGCTGGTTGGGGTTACTGGTGAAATTAAGAATGCTGCTTTTATAGACCGTAGAGTTAGGAATTTGTATATGATTACCATCAAGCGTCATGAGCAGCGTGGCGCGAATCGTAAGCCTCTGGATAAAACCGGTAGTTCCGGCAATCTCCACAAGATCACCGGCATGAAAAGGATTTTGTATACTCAAAAAGATACTGGCCAGAAAGTTTTCGGTGATATCACGAAATGCAATTCCCAGGACAATT
>LKNA01000009.1 GCA_001564065.1 Chitinophagaceae bacterium T5-Br10_B2g13 | reverse complement strand
TTTGGTTTAATGGTTTCCCGGATGATCAACCGTAAGAATGAACGCGTTCTCTGGCCGGCAATAGGAATGGAGTACGGCGGTAGTTTTGGAGTGCTGGCAGCTGCATCGCAGTATGGACGACTGAAAGGATTGAAAGGCATTAACCGCGGAAAAAATATTGAGATCAAACCGTATGTAATTACCGGTGCTCAGGAGTTCCGACCTGATCTCGCAAATGAAGCGACTGAAATTGATTACAACTACGACTTTGGCGGCGATCTGAAATACAGCATCTCTTCGAATGTTACACTTGATCTGACCGTAAACACCGATTTCGCTCAGGTTGAAGCCGATAATGTTCAGTTGAACCTGACCCGCTTCAACCTCTTCTTTCCTGAAAAACGTGAGTTCTTTTTGGAACGATCCGGTCTGTTTCAACACGGTAATGTTCGATCCACTCAAACATTTTTCTCAAGAACCATTGGTTTAACGGATCAAATTTTAACAGGTGCCCGAATCACCGGTCAATCAAGTCGATATTCGGTTGGCGCTATGAACATTGAAACCGGGAACAGAATGGGGGATGCTTTTGGGAGCCGATCTACAAACAACAGTGTTGCTCGTTTTCAGGCTGATGTTTTCCCAAGAGCTACCGTGGGTTCCATTTTTACCAATGTGGAAAGCCCGGATGGTTTTAATCGTGCACTGGGTTTAGACACACGATACCGATTCTGGAGTTCAAGCCAGTTCGATGCATGGTTTACAAATGTCTGGGATTCAAATGAGCAGCTGAATGATGCTGCCGGCCATATTGCCTTGCAGCTGGAAAATGATATTTATGAGGGTGGATTTTCATACACCGCTGTGGGAATCAATTATCAGCCTGCGCTGGGATTTGTGCGAAGACAAAATTTCCGTCAATACTCAGGTAATATTGGCTATAAACCGAATGTGAGTATCGATAACATTCCTTCCATCCGGAAACTCCATTTTTTATCCTCATACGACTATTTTGAGGGACAAGATGGTTTTAAACAATCAACCCGGTTTTCGGGATCACTCCGTGCTGAGTTTGAAAACCGCCAGTCTGTAAGCGTGGAGTACAACAGTCAGTTTGAACGACTCGTAAACAGCTTTGCACTTCGCTCTGATGTAATTATTCCCGCCGGCGACTATACGTTTCAGGTTCTTTCTCTTAATGGCAGAACAGATGAAGCCCGGAATATTTTCGGTTCATTTAATTTCTCAACCGGAGAATTTTATGATGGAAACCGAACCGATTTTGGAATCAATTTCGGATTCCGGCAGTCCAAACATTTTCATATCGAAGGCGGAGCAAATCAATCCATCATCCGGCTCCCCTTCGAAAACGGCGATTTTGAAGCCACTACATTCAGAACGTCCATACTGGGTGCCGTAAATCGAAAATTGTTTGCTCGTGCACTGATTCAGTACGACAACTTTTCAAGGAATCTGCAGTCTAACCTGCGCATCAACTGGAGACACAGACCGGGTAGTGATCTGTTCATCGTATTCAATACGTCCTATCATATAACCGGTGACAATGAAGACCTTTTTGACCCGAGGCGAAACGTAATCATGAACAGCACCACCGGAATTATGAAACTGACCTACCTGATCCTGATCTGATTTTTACATACTCATTTACTCAAAAATGAAATACATATTATTGAGGTAACATTCGGTTTATATTTTCCCATCTGTGAAGTAAAGTTAACCGAATAACCCATTGTATAATGTTTTACAGATTTCTTTTCAAAACAGAGGTCACTGCATTTATCCTCATTTTCCTGTTCATCAACTTACCGGTGGTTGAAGCACAGGAGAAAAGTTTTCAACTAGACCGATTTGCCTATAGCGGCATTTCGCTCGACATCTCTTCCCACACTGAAAATGCCCGTGCCACTCACTGGAGTCCGGACGGTACTATGGTTTTTATAACCGGTCGCAATACAGAAAATGTGGTTAAGTACTCTGTTGAAGAACCCTGGAATTTATTCACTGCAGAATACAGCGAAGAGTTTGATCTTTCGAATGAATTTGGATCAACCGAACAGCAGTCAAGAGCCCATGGTTTTTTTATTAGGGATGACGGAAAAAAAATGTGGGTATTCAACAGAACAGAGATTTGGGAATACAACCTGGATAATCCGTGGAAACTCTCATCCGTTCATGTCAATTCACATAAAGATCTCAGTGAGTTTGTTCAGCGCGGACACGACATCGACTTTACACCGGACGGATCAAAAATTTTTATCGACGACAGGAACGCACGGGCTGTTCATGAAGCCGATTTAACAGAGTCCTGGGACATCACTTCCCTGTCATGGACTTACACTTTGGATGTCAGTGACTTGGAAGAGGAAGTTAGGGGAATACAGTTCATTCAGGACGGGACGATCATGTTATTACTCGACACCGCTCGGCAAGAAATACTACAGTTTAATCTGCCCAAACCCTATGACTTAAAAAATGCCTTGTTTACCACATCTTTCGATTTGAGTAAAGAGTCTGATAATCCACGTGGGTTGAGCGTAAGTGCAGACTTAACCCGGATCTATATTACAGGAAATAATCACCAAAGAATTTACCAATATTCACTTCAACCCTGAACGGCCCAGAAAGATCAAGAGTCAATAATACTTGTGAGATCTCCGGTGTGCGTCAGCGTCAGTCGGTGCATTGCCCGGGTGCAGGCGAAGTAGAGAATACTTCGGTCCACATCGGCCTGATAGGCATCTTCGAGCTTATCAACTATTTCGTTGAGATAGGTTCTCTCAACGTCTTCGGTCCTGTTAAACATCTGTAAGTTGATACAACTTTAAAAAAAGTTACACTTAATGTATTGGGTAATAAACCGCTGTAACTTCATTATCTAATCTTCGTACATTTATATATTGTTTAACCCGATAAACACATCTAACCACTAATATGGCCGACCGAACCTATAATGAAGATGAAATATCCAGACTGATAAAGCGGGCTGCTGAACTGGAAGCTGAACGATCAGCTTCGGGCCGTGGAAATATTCCGGAAGGGCTCACGCTGAATGAACTGGAGCAGATTGCATCGGAATCCGGAATTGACCCGGAGTTACTAAAACAGGCTGCCAGGGAACTTGAATCGGGTGCAGACAGGCCTCAGGAACCGGCTGAAATTAAGAAGAATGAAATCGTTTGTGAACGCTGGCTGGATTTGCAGGCCGATGGCCGGTTAATGGACGATCTGATTACGGAACTGGATCAAAAGTTTGGCACCTCACATAAAGATGTAAACTGGTGGGACAATCTCTGGAATAATTACGCAGGCAAAGCAAAAGTTCGGAAAACAACCCATAGTGCTGAATGGGAGTACATGGATGAGCTTGAGCTCTACACTATTCGTGTGCTGTTACAGAATCGAGGTGAAAGGTTCCGGATACGAGTAAGTAAACGGATGGGATGGGGTATGAATTGGGATGTAAGCGGAAAAAATTACTGGACCTATCTACCTTTAGGAATCGTTTTATCCGTTGTAGGTGCATTGGCCGGTTATTTCCTGTTTGACGCACCGGCAGAAGGAGTACTTGCCGGAATGGTTATTACCGCTATTGCCTATCCGTTCCTTAAACGCTACAGCAAGAATTCTGTACTTAAGCATCAGGCTGAGGTTACCGATACCGCAAATGAACTTGCTGATTTTACTATAAAAATCAGCCATGAGCTCAAAACAGCAGGGCAGGCTTCCAAAAAGAGAACCCAATCCGATGATTACATCAAAATTGAAATCAGAGACGAAAACGAATCAGAGAACAACACTCAACCCGGTTCAGGATTAAAGAACAATTTAAGAAGTTAAGAGGGCGCTTTTACCATTTGTTCAGCCTCTGGAAGTGATAGTGAAACTGCGATACCCAAACCCATCAAAAACAGAAACAGCCCAATCAGCCAGGCCACGCCAAATAGATCTGCGCCAAAACCTAGCACTGCAGACAACACAGTGATGGCACCTACTAGTGTGTTGCTTACGGCAACATAGAGCGGGCGATCTTTTTCGGGGGCCGCATCAACCAGATATGTTTTCCGACCCATTCGAATACCGGCGTGTGCAAAGCCGGCAACCAAAAAGACGCTTGAAAACATCAAAGGTGTATGCCATCCATCAGGTATGATTAAAAAGCTGAGTGCGATCAAACCTCCAATCAAACCAACCGCCCCACCCATAGCCATTACATTTTTACTGGATCGGTCCGCAAAGCGTCCCCAGAAGTAACTGCTTGTGACCATAGCCAGACTGTTTGCGATTATAAAAATTCCCAGGCTGCTTACTTCAGTTCCGGTAATTTTGCGTGCAAAAATGGAATAGAACGGAATGACGAGCATCACACTTAACAGTAGAGCACGAGCGACAATAAATCGGGCAAATGCCGGTTGTTTTTGAAGCAATTCCCATCCTGCCTTCGCCTCTTTAAGAGCCGTACGGGAACCATCTGTAGCCCCTTTTTCCTCTTTGATAAAAAAGAACAGAACCGCAGCCAAAAACCACAAAATTGCGGCAGAAATCAAGAGAATAGCATAGAGTCCGGCATCCTCACCATCCCCTATGTATCTGTGAATTACGAATCCAGCACCCAAAGCTAATGCACCGCCTACAGTTGCCCTAATTGAAAGCAAGGTTCCCCGTTTTCCTTTCGGGATGGTTTTGGCAAGCACATCCTTAAAAGAAACTGACCCGACTCCGCTCGCCATGCTGAAAATGGTTAAAAGAAGGAGAACCAAAACGCCGGCCAAATAGCCAGTCATATAAAAGGCAACAAGTGCCATCAGCAGAAGGGCCGCACTTTGGGTGATTCCGGCTCCTACCCAGAACCACTTTCGAATATTGAACTTTCTGATCCGGCCCGATATGGCAAGCTGCGGCAATAGTGACCCACCTCTGTTCAGAGGTACTAAAAATCCGCTAAATGAAGCCGGAGCTCCCAGTGCAGATAACAGCCAGGGCAACACCAAACCGGGACTTGCTATCTGTTCGGCCAGTTTAGTTGATGCTCCATTAAACGCGTTAAGAAAAAAGTTACCGGGAGCCTCCACGCATGCACTCTCGGGAATCGCTTCGCATGCATTGTCGTCATCCTCAGTTATAAACTCATAAATATTTCTTTGAAGCTCACCGCTATCGTTTGCCATTTTCTGCTTTGTGATTTGCTCTTTACAGGTCATAACTGCAAGACAATAGAAATGATTCATAAAAAAAGGCGAGCCGTTTAAGACTCGCCTTCGATCATTCTGAACTTAACAGAACTTTTATTCAAAGTCGGTGATGAGCACCTCGGAAGGTTCTCTTTCATTTTGAAGACGTTCTGCAGTTGCTTCAATTCCGCGCATCACCCGAAGCATATTTTCACCTGCAATCTTTCTAAGGTCTTCTTCGCTGTAGCCTCTTCTCAGCAGTTCAGCAAACAGGTCCGGATAGGTTGATACATCTTCCAGGCCGAGCGGCAGTGATGAAATTCCGTCATAATCACCGCCAATTCCGATATAATCCACGCCAATCTGATCACGGATATGGTCAATGTGGTCGGCTACCTGCTCAAGAGTAGATTTTGGCATCTCATTCTCATCCATCCACTCCTGCATTTTCTCCCGAATCATATCCGGCTGGCCGGCATAGAGTGATTCAACTTTTGCCCGAACTCCGTTACGCTCGGCATACCACCTTCGAAGTTCTTCGGATGTGAATGATTCCACAAATGTAACCATCACAAGACCGTCTACTTCCGGAAGGAGCTGAAGTACATCATCAGGCACATTTCTTGGGTGGTTTGATACTGCCCGGGCGTTGGAGTGAGAGAACATCACCGGTGCCTCTGTAACGCGAATGGCGTCTTTCATGGTTGCCGGGGTAACGTGAGACAGATCCACAGCCATACCCAGCCTGTTCATTTCACGGATCACTTCTTCGCCAAACTCATTCAATCCATCGTGTTGAGGGTCATCACCTGCAGCGTCGGCCCAATCCAGTGTCCGTCCGTGTGTAATCGTCATATATCGTGCACCCAGTTCATGGAACATTCTCAGTACAGCCAATGAGTTGTTGATGGAGTGACCTCCCTCCATACCGATCAGGGATGCAATTTTACCTTCAGCAAAAATGCGTTCTACATCATCCGCTGTGAGGGCCAGCTCAAAATGGTCGGGATATTTTTCAACCATGCGGTGAACAAAATCAACCTGTTCAAGTGTCTGCTTTACAGCTTCCGGCTCAGATATATTTGCTGAAACATAGACTGACCACCATTGTGCTCCAACACGTCCTTCTCTCAAACGCGGGATATCTGTATGCATAGGGCGATCCAGATGAGTTGTATCGTAAAAATCAAGTTCAGAAAACTTATACCCGACCCGGTTTCTGTACTGCCATGGTACGTCATTATGTCCGTCAAAAAGAGGTACACTTTCCAGTATTTCAATGGCCTGTTGGCGATAGTCATCCCGGTCTGTCTGTGCAGAAAGGGAAGCGCATCCCATTAAAAGGGATGACATGATAATAAAAATTATAAGTTTGGTAGAATCTTTGAGCATATGATTTCGATTAAATTAATGTTTCATACTAAAATAATGGTTCTCCTGCTGAAGACAAGTTGAAAAACAATCTATTACAATTCCGGATCATTGAATGTCTCAAATGGTACAATCGCATTACGCACCCTTATCAAAGGTTCGGTTTGCGTCCATGCCAGTAGAAGACCGGTTTCGATTGCCCGCACCTGTGTAAAACCGCTGGTTCTTGATGGTGAGGTCACTCCCACCAAAATAGGATCCTTCACATTTCCGGCCGGATCAACTTGTGTAAGCATTACGTCTCCCACTTCGCCACGATGCCGTAGCCAGCTAACATAGTGAGTACCATTCTCCATCATCACTAAATCGACACGACCTGTTGATCGATCTCCGGCTATCAGAATAGGCTCACCGAATGTCTCCCCGCCGTCATCGGATCGAATCAGGTAAGTCCGTGATTCATTCTCCTCCATGGTATACCAGGCAACGGCAACACGATCTCCATCAGCAACAATTTTGGGTCCGTTAACAGGGCATGCTCCAATTTTCCACTGATCATTATGAACGGCTTTCGGCTCACTCCACTCACCTGTTTCCAAACTGTAGCGTGAAATGTAGATATCCCGGATTTCATCCTCGGTTCGATTGCGATAAACCGCAAGAAATCCATCCTCTGTTTTTACCAAATCGGTAGGGCAGCAATCACAAACAGCGTCATCGATCAACCTGCTGCGTAAAATCTCTCCATCGCGGGCAATTTCCGCAGAACGAAGCGTCATCGATTTACTCATATCACCATATTCATCAGCAGAGCGCCCATCGGTGTCCCGTCCGTCCAGCCAGATGGCCAGGACCCGGTCCTCATCGATCGGACGGATGGTAACAAATCCATGCTCAGTCGCTGTATCGTCAAGATGTGGCGTGATGGGCTCAGTCCATCGCAGAGAGCCTTCCTGTGGAAACGAAACCTGCACATGGTAAGCGTACGGGCCTCCCTCAACCTTCTTCAGCCAATGCGCTGCCATTACATCTCCATCATAACCAACAATCGAAGGATAGTCGGCCCAGTTCACAAAAAAGTCAGTTCCAACTCTCACAGTTCCGGGCATTGTCCACCGCCCGTCTTCATAGGTTGAATACTGAAGAGCAAACATATCCTCCTCAATTCCCATCAGCCAGCTCATATAGATTTTTCCGTCCTCATCCTGATGCAGATATGGATAGCGAGAACCGGTTTCGGCAGGGCTGGTGAGTGCATATTCATAAACAGGTTGCTGCAGTTCATCTCCATTGCATGAGATCATAAACAAGGTCAAAAAAGTAACCGCGCAGATATGTATCAATAACTTCATTTGAGAATAATTTAAATCAGATCAGAATGATTGGTATTTTTCACGCTTAAAATAACTTTGAAAGGCCTAACATCCTAAATCGGTTCAGGGCTTCGAATCATCTTTTTTGTAGAGTTTTATTCACGTCTATGCTTCAACTCGATAAGATCACACTTTATTTTGGCGACCGCCCTCTTTTTGATGGTGTTTCCACTACTATCAATCCCGGGGAGCGTATCGGCCTGGTTGGCCCTAATGGCGCCGGGAAATCCACCCTGTTAAAAATCATAGCCGGTGAGCAAGAGGCCGATTCAGGAAGTGTTAACATGAGTAACAGTGCTACGGTGGGCTATCTGCCTCAGGATGGTGTGGATCCCGATCCGGATCTCACAGTCTATGAGGAGGTTGAGCAGGCTTTCTCGGAGATTTTGTCATTGCGCGAAAAACAAGAACAGCTACAGAATAAGCTCGACACACTCAAGGCGGAATCGGATGAACATACGCAAGCACTGGATGAGTTTGGACAGGTACAGCACCAGCTTGAAAATATTGGCAGCTATACGCTTCAGACCGACATTGAACGAGTACTTATGGGGCTTGGGTTCAATGAAGAGGACTTTTCGCGATCTACTACAGAATTTAGCGGTGGATGGCTGATGCGTATCGCTCTCGCAAAATTACTTCTCAGACAACCTACCTATCTCCTGCTTGATGAGCCGACTAACCACCTCGATATTGAGTCGCTCCAATGGATTGAATCCTTTCTGAAAAATTATGATGGAACAGTCATTATTGTTTCTCACGACAGGGCATTTCTGGATTCTGTCACAACCCGTACCCTTGCCCTTCGCCGGGGTAATCTGGACGATTATGCCGGAAACTTCAGCTTTTACGAAAAGAAGTATGCCGAAGAGCAGGAGCTTCTGAAAAAGCAGTACGAAAATCAGCAAAAAGAGCGGAAGCAGACGCAGGAATTTATTGACCGCTTTCGATACAAAGCCACCAAAGCGAAACAGGTTCAGAGCCGGATCAAGCAGCTGGAAAAGATGGAAGAGATTGAACTGGACGAGGAGCAGTCTGAAATATCCTTCAGCTTTCCGCCTCCTGAGCGTTCCGGTCAGGTTGTTCTTAAACTCAGGGACCTTGTTAAAAAATATGGTGATAATACAGTATTTGACGGAATTGATTACGAAATAGAGCGGGGTGATAAGATTGCGGTTGTGGGACCAAACGGTGCCGGGAAATCAACTCTGATTCGAATTCTGGCCGGAATGGAACCGATTACCTCCGGAAAGCGAGAGGTCGGATACAATGTTACACCCGGTTATTTTGCTCAGCATCAGGCTGAAGAGCTGGATCCAAAAAATAATGCATTAGAGGAGATGAGACTGGCCGGATCGGGAGAAAATGATACGCGTCTCAGAACCATACTTGGATGTTTTCTTTTTGTGGGAGATGATGTATTCAAAAAAGTAGGCGTGCTTTCAGGTGGAGAGAAAAGCCGGGTAGCACTGGCAAAAATGCTGCTCAACAGTGGTAACTTTCTCATTTTTGATGAGCCTACCAACCATCTTGACATGCAGTCGAAAAACATTCTTCAGCAGGCTTTGCAGCAGTATGAGGGTACACTTATGATTGTATCGCACGACCGGGATTTCCTCGATCCCATTGTGAACAAAACACTCGAAATTCAGCCCGGATATATCAAAACATGGCTGGGGAATGTGAGTTACTACCTCGACAAAAAACGGGAAGAGCGTGATGCTAAAGAGGAGCAAGCTGCAGAACAGAAATCAGAAAAAATGAGAACGGCTGACCCGACTGAAGGAATGAGCCGGAAAGAGCAGCGCCGGTACGAAGCAGAAAAACGAAACGCACTGTCGCGGAAAGTCAAACCCCTTAAGAAAAGACTGAATGAAATAGAGTCTGAAATTGAAGAGCTTGAAGTGAGAAAGATGGAGATTGAAGAGCTGATGGCCGATCCGACATTTTATGATGATGATGAAGACCGAGTAAAAGAGATCTCACTGGAATATGAAACTGTAAAATCTGACTCCGCGGAAAAGATGGAGAAGTGGGAAGAGATTGCCGGCCGTATCGAACATATCGAAGACTCTTTTGATAAAGAGTATCAAACCTCTATATCATAAAATAGATATGAAGATCGCTATTCTTCAACCTGTCCTGATTCCCGATCTGCACGATTTAGCCACGATTTTAACAGCAGACCGGATTTTATATCAGGACTGTGAACAGTGGTCACGGAAAGGCCGCACACACCGGGCCTTGATTCGCACACCCGAGGGAACCGACTACATCTCCGCTCCTGTGATGACGGCCGATAAAAAAAAGCCTATCAATGAAGTCCGTATTGATCATGGACGGGATTGGATCAGCCCGCTGCTTCGCTCACTGAAGTTCAACTACAGTAACAGCGTCTATTATGACTTTTACGAGCCTGAAATTCGGGCTGATATTGAAATGGGCCACAATTTTGAGTTTCTGCTCGATTTCTCACTTTTTTTGAGAAAACGCCTGTTTCAATTTCTGGAACTGAATATTTCAGCGAAAATCGACTTTTCAAGTGGAATAAAAGAGTACACTTCCGACCCGGATGAATTGGCAAAACGATTGGGGGCCGAAACATACTATCAGGAGCATGATGCACGGCACTACCAGCGGCAGGGGAAAAATCGAAGTGAGTTACCTTTTACCCACCCGGAATACCGACAGCATTTTGAGGGATTTGAGCCGTGGTGCTGTTTGTATGACCTCCTATTCCAATACGGCCCGGAGAGTTTTCGGGTATATGATGAGTTGGCTTGAATATCTCTTGGTACTCCTGAAGTCTCCCCCATAAGTTATTCCAAACAGGAGCGGTGATGTTTATCCTGCCCTTCATGCTATAAACAGGCGATTCCTACGGAATCGGTTCGCATAACTATCTCATCATTAACCCTAGTGAATTATCCCTGATTATAAACTATATCTCTTCTAAAGCCTTGCTTTGTTATAATGTAAACCAACTCCGGAGGAGTTGCCTGTTTGTAGCATAGCATAACACAAAAGATCAATCCGGCTCCATCGGAGCCACCTCTCCTTCTTAGTTCCTCATGCTAAAAAAGAATGCGTTATTAAATCCAGTTTTTTGAATTTTTTTGTAAGGCAAATACAGATACGGCGTCATATAATTAAAAACCTAATTTTTGTCCTGATGCCTAATACCTACTCACAAATATACCTGCACATCGTTTTTGCAGTTCAATTCAGACAATGTCTAATCCCTCAGCATCATAAAGAGGAGCTTCACAAATATTTTACAGGATTAATTACTAACCGAGATTCTAAACTATTAGCCATCAATTGCATGCCCGATCACACTCATCTATTTATCGGATACAAACCTACAATATCTTTACCTGAATTAGTTAAAGAGATCAAAGTGGCTAGTAATCAATTTATTAACAGAAAACGCTGGGTAAACGGTAGATTTAAATGGCAAGAGGGATATGGTGTTTTTTCGTTTTCACAATCACAAATTGATACAGTGATTAACTACATCAATCGACAAGAACAGCATCATAAAAAGAGCACTTTTAAAGAGGAGTATATACAATTGCTGAAAAAATTTAATGTAGAATTCAATCAAAAATTCTTATTCGATTTCAAACAGAGCGAGGACGCACCTACGGAGCGGTAATATTTATCCTATCTTTAGTTCTATAAACAGGCGATTCCTACGGAATCGGTTCGCATAACTATCTCATCATTAACCCTAGTGAATTATTCCTGGCTTTGCCCTGACTCTCTTTTAAACCTCGGCTTGTCATATATTAACCAAAACTCCGGAGGAGTTTCCTGTTTGTAGCATAGTATGATACAACAGATCATATCCGGCTCCATCGGAGCCTCCTGAATCTTCAAGTTGAAAAAAACGGGTCCGGTTCTACAGCGAGCTGACTGTGAATAGCATCTTTAAGTTTACCTGAATCCTTGAGCCCCTTTATTCATTTAGTTCGAATGCCAATCCCAAAAATTGTAACAATTCCCGTATCCAACCACTTATTTGACCAGAATTGCCGCAGAGTTACATGTTCAATTCTATCAATTGGGATACTCTCTGTGCGTTGATAATAATAGCCCGAAACAATTGCCAGGCGCTCATTAGTAAGAATATACTCTCTATAAGTCCATTTGAAATATCCTATGGCTATCCAAATAATCGCGTAAGGCACAAAAAAATAAGTCATAGCGTTTGTTCCCATTGCTAGCGTCGTTACAGCTATATAAGCTGCAAAGAAAACCCCACTATAAAATATAGCTGGATGAATATTACTCCTGAGCAATATCTCTTCGTTTCCTTTTTTTTCGAACTTTTTATGAACCATAATCAGGTAATTTCTTTAAAACCACTTATGACACGACTTTGATTCGTACCAGAAATCAACAACCTACTTCCCAAAAATCATTTGATCTACGGAATACTTCCCAGGACCGGTTAAGAAAAGAACGACAAAACTGATCAGAAAAAACAGGCCCAATTCCTTATCGCTGAATGGATCACCTGCATGAGCTACAAATACGGCTACTATCATAGCAATGATCAAGGGGATTAACGAAAATCTTGTCAACAGTCCAATAATAACAAGGATTGCACAAATTGCTTCAGCAAAGGTTACAAGAATCAATGAAGCGGTTGGACCAATTCCTATTGGATCGCCAAAACTAAAATCTCCTTCCAAAATTCTTAATAGTTTGGGAATTCCATGTGTAAGCATCAAGGATGCCGCTCCTACACGGAGTAAAAGAATAGCCAGATCCGGACTTACAAATTCTTCAATGCGTGTAGAAATTAATTTTTTAATCATGATCTGTCGATGAGTTGGGATAAGATTTTGATTGTACAGGTTGCTTTCAAAGCATCCGAACCACTCAACACAAATCCCGATAAATTTATTCACTACATCAAAAACACCATTCTATTACCGGATCTAAAAAAACCTATCTGGCACCCAGAGCTTTCAGTAACAGATCATACAGTACTCTCCGGTCGGGATGTTGTTCATCTAATCCAAGTGTATCCAATACATCTCTTGCAGAAACTGCATAGTCGGCAGCCTGTTCCAAATTACCTTTTGCAATTTCGAGCTCAGCAAGGCTTCGGAGATTGTCAGCAACATGCCGGTGTTCCATACCCAATTCGCGCCGGTTCATCTCCAACGCCTGCAGCAGCAGTTGCTCAGCTTCAGCAATTTCACCTTTCACCTGCATTGTTTGTCCCAGGTTGGCCATTACCAGAGCTACATCGTGATGCGATTCGCCAAAAACGGACCGATAGATAGATAATGCCTGCCTCAACCACTCTTCTGCCTGATCAGCTTCCCCCATATTCTTAGCCACTACCGCCGCCGCATTCATAACCACTGCAGTTGATGGATGGTCAGGACCAAGTACCCGGCTTCGTATCTCGAGTGCCTCTTCAAGGTGAAAGCGTGCCTGCTCGAGCTCTCCATGACGAGACTGCAACCAACCGATTTGGTACAGTACACTTGCAACAGCCGGGTGATCATCTCCAAATATAGTGCGCCGCAGGCCTAAAGCTTCTCTATAAAAGGCTTCAGCCTCTTCCAATCGATTCATTTGATCCAGGAGAGTTGCAAGATTTGTCATTGAATATGTGGTAGTGGGATGATTCTCACCGAGTACAGATCTCCGCAATTCAAGTGAAGAACGGTAAAGCGGTTCCGCTTTTTCCCGTTGATCCTGAGCTGCCAGCACCAGGGCCAGGTTATTGAGTGATGAAGCCAGTTCAGCACTTTCAGGTAATTCAGCTCTTCGCAATTCCAGTGCCTGTTCCAGCAGTTGTTGCGCTTCACTTAGCCGCCCGAGCGAAAACACTGCAAGCCCCAGGTTGTTCAGCCTTTCTGCCAAATCCGGCTTATTTTCAGAGTCAGTCAGCTCAAGAGCTTGCCGGTGCGCTTTCTCTGCTTCACCATAACGGCCCAGAGAGGAGAGTGTGTAGGCGTACATTGTCCAGGCGTCTGCAAGTCTGACTAAATCGGAAGACTCGTTTTCACCGAGCATTTTCAGTGCCTGTTCGGCAAGCTGATGTGCAGTTTCATATTCGGCCAGTGATCGGTGAACCCGGGCCAGAACCATATACATCTCAGCCTGAACCAGAGGCGCTTCATCAAGGGTTTCGATCTTTTCCCGTCCCTGCGCCAGAATGTTGCCGGCCGTAAGTTCACTGCTGTTCGTTGAGTATGGATCGGATTGTTCAAAAAGCCCAACCACAAATTCACTCACCCTTGCCGTTTTTGCGGCTTCCAGTTCGGCCAGATCTCGCTGCAGTTCTGCACGATCTCGCTCTTTACCAATTTCAGTTGTATGGTAGTATAGGCCGGATATTATGATCAAAAAAAGCAGCGTGGCAAATGATGAGACCATCCTGTTACGCTGAATGAATTTACGCGATCTGTAAATAACACCAACAGGCCGAGCCAATACCGGCAAGTTGTCAAGATAGCGTTTCAGGTCGTCGGCCAATGTCTCAGCCGATCGATATCGACGCTCAGGAGACTTTTCAAGAGCCTTCAGGATGATATTATCTAAATCTCCCTGAAGCTGTCTGCACAGATCTTTGGAATTTCGAACAGCACTGCTCGGCTTTGGTACCGGCTCCTCACAAATTTTCCGTTCAAATTCTCCGAAAGTGGTTTCCTCCGAAATCGAATATGGCAGTGAACCGGTCAATAATTCATAAAGCAGAACACCCAGAGAGTAGACGTCGGTCAATGTGTTTACAGGTCCGTTTCTAACCTGTTCGGGTGCGGCATACTTCATTGAAAAATATTGCTGTCCCGATTGGGTAAGCTCAGGCAGACTCTCATTCTGATCCAGAATTTTTGCAATTCCAAAATCCAGAAGTTTACACTCACCATCCGGATTAACCAGAATATTTGAAGGTTTCAAATCCCTGTGTATTACCAGATTTTGATGGGCATACTGAACTGCCTGGCAAACTTTAACGAACAACTCAATCCGTTGCCTTAGTGACAATTTATTTTCAATTGAATAGTCGGTAATCGGTTTTCCGTCTACATACTCCATTACCAGGAACGGAACACCGTGTTCATCTGTGCTTGCATCATAAAGACGGGCAATTGAAGGGTGGTCCAGTGATGCCTGAATCTGCTTCTCCCGGTTAAACCTTTTTTTGACCTCTCTGCTATTCAGTTCCGTTCGAACAAACTTTATAGCTGATTTACGTTCAAACAGACCATCCGAACGCTCGGCCAGGTACACATTTCCCATTCCGCCACTGCCGATGGGACTCAATAGCTTATATCTGCCAATTTTTCGCGGCTTAAAATGATCCTCAGACTCCGTACCCACTTTCTTCTTCAAATCAGAAAACAGGCTCTTTACATATTTATCCCGTCCTTCTTTAAGGAAGTTTTGAGAGTCATCAGCAGACTCAAGAAGTCTTTTCAGATCTTTATGTAGCTGTGGATTTTTCTCCCGAAGAGTTTCTAATCGCTTCTGCTTTTCACGTTCACTAAGATCAATGATTGCATCAAACTCAGCTTCAGTTTTTTCCCACCTTTTTTTATCCATGATAAATTCAGAACACGATCATTATTCGACAACCATTCATTGGAACCAATTCTGCATAATAATTTGTATTAACACCGCGAAACTTTATCAGCGGAATTAAGCAGGTACTTTTTATATCAGCGTTTAGTAGCTGTAATACCTGCTTTTATTCCGGTTATACTGAGAATTGGTGATTACACATCAAACTCAATTCCCTGAGCAAGCGGCAGTTCATCACCCCAGTTAATGGTGTTGGTTTGACGTCGCATGTACGCTTTCCACGCGTCCGATCCGGATTCGCGTCCGCCGCCGGTCTCTTTCTCACCGCCAAACGCGCCGCCAATTTCCGCACCACTTGTTCCAATATTGATATTCGCAATTCCGCAGTCCGACCCTGCATGACTCAGGAATCTCTCCATCTCTCGCATATTCAGCGTAAACATGGATGAGCTGAGTCCCTGGACTACTCCGTTGTGCAGCTCAATCGCTTCATCAAATTCACTGTATTTAATCAGATAGAGAATTGGAGCAAACGTTTCGTGCTGTACGATTTCATAGTGATTTTCCACTTCACAAATGGCAGGCTTCACATAGTGTCCTTCCATATTTTCAAGAACATCTCCTCCGCAAACTACCGAACCGCCCTCTTCTTTAACTTTTTTAAGCGCATTCTGCATGGCATCTACAGCATCCTGGTCGATGAGCGGACCAACCAGTGTATCGGATTCGAGCGGATTACCAATGTTAATGCTCTTATAGATATTTACCAGGCGATCTTTCAGTTCATCATACACATCTTCATGAATAATGAGTCGGCGTGTACTCGTGCAGCGCTGTCCGGCAGTTCCAACCGCTCCGAACACAATCGCACGGATGGCCATCTCCAGATCGGCTTCTTTACTGATGATGATGGCATTGTTTCCACCCAGCTCCAGAATAGTTTTACCGAGGCGTGCAGCAACGGTTTTCCCAACCTGCTTACCCATAGGAATGGAGCCGGTTGCAGAGATCAGCGGAATACGGCCGTCATTTGTCATCCACTCACCTACTTCTCGGCCACCGGTAATCATTCCGAAAACTCCTTCCGGAACGTCATTCTCTTTCAGTACTTCACCAATGATATTCTGAACCGCAACTGAGCAGAGCGGTGTTTTTTCTGACCCCTTCCAGATCACGGTATCGCCACAGATTGCAGCAATCATCGCGTTCCAGCTATACACAGCAACGGGAAAGTTGAAAGCGGAAATAATTCCAACCGGACCGAGCGGATGCCACTGCTCATACATTCTGTGTTGAGGACGCTCAGAGTGCATCGTTTTTCCGTATAACATTCGAGACTGCCCCACTGCAAAGTCGCAGATGTCGATCATCTCCTGAACTTCACCCAAACCTTCCTGGTAGATTTTACCCATTTCATATGAAACCAATTTACCGAGTGGCTCCTTGTATTCACGCAGCTTCAGGCCAATCTGGCGAACAATTTCGCCGCGCTGGGGAGCCGGCATCATTCGCCACTCTTTAAAAGCCTCCTGCGAAGCTTTCACAACCTGTTCGTAATCATCTTTGGTTGTCTCATAAACAGACCCAATTTCTGATCCGTCAGACGGTGTATGACTTGTAATCAGGTTGGCAGACTTGTTTTCAATAAAATTTTGTCCGGTAGACGTTCCGGAATTTTTCTCTTTTATACCGAGCGTGCTCAAAAAATCTTTCATACTATATCTTTGTCTTAATTAGTAGTTTCTTGGAATATATAGTGTTGATCAGCGAAACCCAATTCATGCAAAGCAGTTAAACAACTTTTTTATGGAGTACACAACACCGTCAAACCGACAAATTACCGAATGGAGAAAACTGCTTCAGGGGAAATATCGCAAAAGAGAGCAAAAATTTATCGCGGAAGGATTGCGCTGTGTTGAACAGATTATTAACCAGAGGCGCATTCAGGTAGAAGCCGTTGTGATTCAGAAAGGCGTTGACCTGCCCGTTTCAATCTCAAATTCAGGGCTGCCCGTTTTTGAAGTCAATTCTGACGAATTTGAATCAATATCCGATACAGATACACCACAAGGAATTCTCGCAATCTGCCGAACTCCGAAAGAGTCTGACATCGATCAAATGAAAAGTAAGAGCGGGCTTATTGTGGCATTTGATACAATCCAGGATCCGGGAAACCTGGGTACGATGATTCGCACAGCATCGTGGTTTAATGTAGCGGGATTGATCATCGGACACGGAACCGTTGATCCCTTTCATCCTAAAGTAGTTCGAAGCACCGCCGGAGCAACCGGGGCACTTCCATATTCGAAATCAAACCTTTCAGATGTTCTTTCAGATTTTGAATCTTCCGGCTGGAAAGTTGCCGCATTGGATGGCGGATCAGATTCGATTTCCCTGAAAAGCTCTAAACCGGCCCAAAAAGATATTCTGATTATCGGTAATGAGGGGAATGGTGTGAATCCAGAGCTGATGAGAAATAGAAAAAAGATCAGGATTGATGGAAATGCTGAAAATGTGGAGAGCCTGAATGCTGCTGTTGCACTGAGTATTTCGCTCTATCAATTCTCTTCAGGAACTTAATTTTACTCAACATGTAAATTTTCACTTACTCAGCGTAAATCTGCGAGAAAGAGATCTCATTAACTTTTTTGAAGCCAACTCACCTATCAACAAGATGAAACCTTACAGACATTAAATCACTATTAACTTTCCTCAGTGTATTGATTCTATCAGGGCGTTTAGGTATAGTTAAATGAGCAATCTACAGAACAGCCCCATAAACCTGACCCGCTTTGTCTATGCCACGAGCCAAAAAAGCGAAGAAGATCTTTGTACTCGACACTTCCGTTCTTCTCTACGACTCCGACGCCGTCAAAAACTTTGAAAAGCACGACATCGCCATTCCCATCACCGTGCTTGAGGAGCTCGACTCCTTTAAAAAAGGCAACTCCGTAACCAATCTTCACGCCCGGGAATTTATCCGCTATTTGGATAAAATATCCGATGCCAACATGATTGAGAAGTGGATTCCATTGAATGGGAAAACGCACGGAAAAATTAGGGTGGTCAGTGATGAAGGGTTGGATGATGTTGCATCCAGACTTTTCGGTTCTGTTAAAAATGATCACCGGATTCTAAATACCGCTCTTCATTTAAGAGAAGAAGAAACTTCCAAAAAGGTGGTTTTAGTATCCAAAGACATCAATCTTAGATTGAAAGCGCGGGCATTAAAGCTGGATGCCGAAGATTATGAAACGATCCGGATTAAGGATATCGACCATCTCTACAAGGGAAAGACGGAGCTGCAGTTTGAAGACAACGCCCCCATCAACGATCTTTACAAGAAGGGACATGTCAAACACAGCAAGCTGGAAAAAAGTGATCCGATCAGCAATCACTACTACATTCTGAAAAACCACTCCAGTTCGGCTTTGGGGCATTACAACTCCAAAAATGAAAGTGTGGAGCTGATCAAGCCGATGAGCGCTTATGGGATCACTCCAAAAAATGCCGAGCAGACGTTTGCGCTTCATGCCATTATGAATCCTGAGATTCAACTGGTAACCATCACCGGGGCTGCAGGTACGGGTAAAACTCTTCTGGCCCTGGCCGGAGCAATCGAACAGCGAAGGGAGTATCGGCAGATCTACCTCGCGCGGCCCATTGTTCCGCTGAGCAACCGCGATATCGGATACTTACCGGGGGATGTAAAATCTAAAATCGATCCTTATATGCAGCCGTTGTGGGATAACCTGAGCATCATCAAAAACCAGTATAAAGAGAGCAGCGCGCAGTACAAGAAAGTAGATGAACTGGTTCAGACCGAAAAACTCTCCATTGAGCCACTTGCCTACATTCGCGGACGTTCATTGAATAACGTGATTTTCATCATTGATGAAGCACAGAACCTGACACCCCACGAGATTAAAACGATTATCACACGCGCCGGTGAAAACACGAAGATTATCTTTACCGGAGATATTTTCCAGATCGATACCCCGTACCTGGATACCCAAACCAATGGCCTCTCCTATATGATTGACCGAATACACAACAATGATATCTATGCTCACATCAACCTGGAGAAAGGTGAGCGTTCCACACTGGCAAATATCGCGAGTAAGTATTTGTAGATAATCCGAGTCGTGCTACATCGACCTGTCAGCGTTCAGCGATAGCTGATCCTGGCAGCGTCTAAATATAACTAAACCAATAATCTTCCAATCGTCATAGATCGAGTCTTGATATCTTCTCAAGACTCACGGCTCAAGACTAGAAATAGCATTCGCCGCCAGCCAGCCGTTGGTCCAAGCGGCCTGAAAGTTGAACCCACCGGTTACCCCATCTATGTCCAGAACCTCTCCCACAAAATATAAACCGGGGACTTTTTTACTCTCAAGCGTATCCGGATCAACCTCATTTAATGGAATTCCACCACAAGTCACAAACTCCTCTTTGTAGGTGGTTTTACCCTGAATATTGTACCGACTTCTAAATAGAGTCTGTGTCAGATCATGGATCTCCTTATTTGAAAGATCTGCCCATCGCTTATCTGTTTTAATTCCCGAGAGTTCCAGAAACCGCTCCCACAATCTATTGGGGAATGAAAAATAATCCTGCTTCGACACAGTTTTCCGGGCGTTTGAATCACGCAGCCTAATCAGTGCGTCACGAACCTCATGTTCATTGTCGGGATAAACCCAGTTCACCAAAACATCAAACCGATACTCCAGATCGTGCAAATCCCGCGCAGCCCAGGCAGATATTTTCAGAACAGCAGGGCCGCTCAAGCCCCAGTGCGTAATAAGAACCGGTCCTGCTTCTTCGTAAGGAAGTTGTTCAATTTTTACGTGAGCATTCTTTACAGATATTCCGGACAAATCAGACAGTACTTTTTCACGAAAGTTAAAAGTAAAAAGGGAAGGTACCGGAGAGTAAACCGAATGCCCCAAAGATTTGAGCCATCCATAAGCCTTTTCCCGATTGTATCCGCCCGTTGCAATCACAACGGCATCAAACTTCTGCGGACTCTCTTTACTTATAGAGAGCTGAAAACCACCATCCGATTCCGGAACCACTGCTTCAACCTTCGTTTTTGTACGTATCTTTACTCCATACTTCCGGGCTTCACTCATCAGACAATCGATAATGGTTTGTGAATCATCCGTTACCGGAAACATTCGCCCGTCGTCTTCGGCTTTCAATTTAACGCCCCGCTCCTCAAACCACTCCACGGTATCACTGGCCTGAAACTGTTCAAAACTCCAGCGCAGTACTTTTTCTCCTCTCGGATAGTGACGAGATAGCAACTCCGGGTCGAAACAGTTATGAGTTACATTGCAGCGTCCTCCACCAGATATTCGTACTTTCGACAACACCTCTCTCGATTTCTCAAATATGGTGATATCCAGTTTCGGGTTTTGTCTTGCAGCATTTATAGCTGTAAAAAAACCGGCGGCTCCCCCACCGATTACAGCAATTTTTTGAAGCTCTTTTATTTTCATGAGCTAAAAATACAAAAAGATAGATCGGCTTAAGAAAGGAATTCGTATAGATCAAACAAAAAAACCTCTTCCCATTTATCATGAAAAGAGGCCTTAATGCTTAAAGACAGAGTTTATTCATTTGATGATTCCGATTGTTCGAACACTCTGATCTGTTCTTCCACAGTATCTCCTGATCTGTTTCTAAACTGAATCTTCATTTCCCGTTCGATCAAATCACTCTCAAGAATTTGGAATTCATCAGCCAACTCTGCCAGCTCTTGGTCAGTCAACTCACCGCTATCTACGGTGCCATCTGCATCTACTTGCAGGTACATTTTATTCACCAGCAAACGAACTTCGCCGGTCTCTCTTATGGTTACTTCTACCTCCCCTTCTTCTACCCAGATTTTATCATCGGCCGTTACTCCAAAGCGTGTTCCTTTAACAGACGCTACCGCACGAGTCGTGGTTATTTCAAACTCACGATCCGGTCGGCTCTCTACATCAAGGAACATACCGCCAAGTAACATGCCTACATGAGTACGTAAATTCAGATTTCTTTCCGGGTTGAGTTCACTTCGAATTACCATCTGAGACGATGGACTCACCCTTGCTATAGATTCATCCAGAAAAAGAACCATTGCGTATCCGGTATTTCCGGTGGTTAGTGTATCCCCGGAGATTAATGCTCTTCCAACTTCCTGTAATGAATCGGCGTACGCCACATTGGTTACCGTAACTGAAGGTACATACCTCCTTACAAATGCAACTTCATCATCTGTTTCATTCAGTACCGGCTCTTCATAGATTCCATCGCTGCTGTCTGATAACATCAAGATAATTCCGGTTACGACTGCCCCTATTACTACGAGTGTTATAATTAATTTTTTCATTACTGCCACCTTTTGTTAGCTAACTACTTTTAATTGATTCTTTTCAATTTTTCCTGCCATTTCTCTCAGAACTCTAAGTACTTCCTCTTTCGAGTAGGTTACACCGTCTATCTCTATCTGATCAAGCAGCAGGCCGTTTTCTACAAATTCATTGGTTCGTTGCTCACCGAAAATATTAACCAGTAATTCACGAATTTCTCCTTCAATTGGGAAACTTGTTGTAAACTGAAGCCGATCCGTATAGGCTTGAACAACAGTTTCCTGAACAGTCTGTTTGGTTGTTTGTACCTGCCATGCATATGTTTTGCCCGGCTCAAAAAGTCCTGCAAATCGATCGGGTATTTGATAGCTTGGTTGACTGGCCATCACATCCAAAACCACTCCGGTTTGCTCATTACGTATATCACCTTCAGAGTGTTCTCTGGCAAATCTTTCTGAGAACAGTGCATCTACATTTTGTGCACGATCTGTATCAATAATTAACAGTCTGTACGGCCTGTTTTGTTCTCCGATCCAAGAAAACTCCGGAGCATCAGTTGATACATTTAAACCCCTTAATTCATCTACAATCTCACGGTCTGTCTCAATAAACAGTTCACTTTCATCCAGAGATGTCTGAAACGAAATCGACTCTTGAGTCAAGATTTCCTCTTCATTCATCAAATTCCGCACTATTTTAACATTTAGAGTAAAAAGATCGTCACTAATCAGGTAACCTCTTCTCAAGTTTTGAATTAGTTTCCTTCCATTCGATGTAATCAACAGATCAAACTCGGGTTCACCCTGAATCTCCAAATTTGAGATATCTGTTATATTCAGATTTGAAAAGGTAATTTGCCCACCCGGATTCAGACTAAAAGTACCGGATGATGATTGTTCTGCTGTTAAAATAGTGCCAAAAACTTCACTTTGTATTTCAAGAATTACAGAATTATTCCTCAGTATTCCGCGTGTTCTATTTTCGGCAGAAATTTGAAAAAACTGAGATAAATTATTTTGCTCAATCACCGCGCTAAACATTTCAGAAAGATTCTTTTGCGAAAAACCAGAATCCATTCTAACATCAAGTTCCATGTCGGATGACTGCGCAACTGCGGCCACCGAAAAAGCGAGCATTATAACTATCGAATTAAATATTTTATACACCATTTTGATAAAACAGGTCTGTAAAACGTTTCTTATTTAAAGAATAGCGGAACCTACGCATTTATGCCTATAGATCTGACTAACAATCACAGAATTTCGTTAAATCTATCTAACTCGCTACATCCTATTTAGAATGATCTTCCCGGCATTTTTATTATCACTCATCATTTTATGAGCTTTCTCCACATCCTGCCAGTCAAATATTGCACTTATCACAGGCGTGATCTGTTCTTTTTCAAATAGTTCTCTTGTGTTATTCCAAAACTCTGCGGTCAATTTCATTTTATATTCAGACGAGCGGTTACGCAATGTAGATCCGCGAACGGTAAGCCGTTTTCTTAAGATCGGAACCAGGTTCATTTCCTTTACCTTAGCACCACCGAGCATAGACAGAAATACCAATCGTCCGTCCATTGAGAGGCTATCAATATTTTTTTCCCAATATGGAGATCCTACAAAATCGATGATCAGATCAATACTATTTTTACCAAAATTTTCCCGAATCATTTCCGAAAAATCCTGTTCTTTATAGTTTACCTGAAGTGAAGAACCCAATGATCGGCAGAGCTCCAGTTTCTCTTTACTTCCCGCAGTAACCGCAATTTGAGCTTTTTTTATTTTTTTAGCGATTTGAATGGCCGCCGTTCCTACACCGCTTGCTCCTGCATGAATTAAAACCGTTTCTTTTTCTTTCAATTCTCCCAACCACATCAAAGCCTGATATGCAGTTAAAAAAACCTCCGGGATAGCTGCAGCCTCTTCAAACGACAGATAATCGGGCATCGGAATTGCCATTTCTTCATGAATTGTGCAGTACTCGGCATAACCTCCTCCTCCAAGCAAACCAAACACACAATCTCCTTCATTAAATCTACGAACACCTTTTCCAACTGCCTCTACTATACCTGACATTTCAAGTCCCATAATAGGTGACTCACCTTCAGGGACCGGATATTTACTTTTCTTTTGGAGCAGATCTGCCCGGTTCAACGCCGTAGATTTGATCTTCACAAGTAATTCGTGATCGCCGGGCTCGGGATCAGGATATTCACCCAGTTTCATAGTTGGGCTTTCTGAATGTTGATCAACCAGAAGTGCTTTCATCTTGTGTTACCTTAAACAGGTTCGAAATTAAATTATTTAAATCCGGCGATAGCTTAAAGTAGAGCGCCGGGACTAAAAACAGGGTGAGAAAGAGAATCATTCGAAGAGGTGTATCTATCCAGAAGTTTGAAAAAATCTGTACGCCGGCTGACAGATATAGCGCCACTATTCCCAAACCTAATACTATCATTGTGTTGAATGAAAACGGAGTCAAGCCAATCTTTAATCGAATGTAGATATACTTAACGCCATTATAAACTAAGAGTGCCAGTGCAGAGGCGATGGCAGCTCCCTCAATTCCGTACATTGGAATAAGGATGTAGTTGGCAGCAATCGTTATAAAAACGAGGATAATATTGGTATAGAAACTTACTCTGTAATGTTTTGAGTTCAATAAAATGACGCTATTAGCTCCGCTTCCCACCTCAATCAGTTTTCCAATTGCAATAATAAACACCACCCATTTGCCGGCACTGTATACCTCAGGAAGCAGCATAAAAAGCTCATCTACTGCGCTCCATATTAAACCGAATAGAAGAAACCCCAGCAGTAATTGGTTAAGTGATGTTTTCCTGTAAATTTCGCCAACTCCTTTCCAGTCTTTCTTTTTTATAAAATCTGAAATCATCGGGCCGGCAATTTTCTCAATAGATCGCTGAGGAACCGCAATTACGGACCCTATATAGAAAGCTATTGCATAAATCGCCGTGCTATCTAGCCCGGCCATCGAACCGAGCATCAGAATATCTACATTCCAAACCAATACGGTTGTAAGTCCACCGAGAAGCGAATAGAGGGTATAGTTGGCCATACCGCGCACAAGCGGCTTTCGGAGAATTTCGAAATTTGGTCTGATCTGGAATTCACCTTTTCTAATGATCTGAAGTAAAATCAAAAGAGGCTGGGATGCGTAGCTTACCACAAACAGCAGAATAAATTGCGGAAATGTGATCCACTCAAAGAAGTAGAGCCCCAGAAAGATCATTGCAAAGAGACGCTGAGATACCTCATTAACAAACGACCCCGTGGTTGAGTCCCGAAGAGATCTCAGATAGTTATTCAGCACTTCAAAGTAGAGAATAAAGAGCGTGAGTGGCAGTATCCACAGATAGTAACTGATAAAAAGCGGTGAGCGGTCTGAATAGAATTGGACCAACAGATCATCAAACAGAAAAAACAGGATCGAAAAAATCGCAAACCCGACAAAAGGTACCGTAATCACCCAGAAAAGGAATCCATGATTTTTTTCGCTTGCCTCCTTAAAGAAGGGGTAATAGCGAAGGACAAGGTTCTGGAATCCCAAATGGGCAAATTGTGAAAAAATCAGAGATGCCGATATTAAGACCCGCGTAAGCCCATACTGCTCAGGATCAAGAATATGGGGATAGAGAAGCACTGTAAGGATAAAACCTAAACCGATACCTATATAGGTGATGATACTGTTAAAGATGCTCTGTCTGACAATAATGCCCAAAGGTCGTATCCGGTTTTACAATTCTATTATCACTGTTTATATGTCACCTTTTAAAAACCCTCTCAGAACCCAAACTCTGAACTGAAGAATAAATCGAGAGGCTTTTACTTTCCCTCTAATCAGGTATAGAATACTCAAAATGATGCTCGCTCCAAATTTTAATAGTTCGCTCATAAGTTTCCCAATTCTTTCTGCGCTACCCGGTAAGCGATATCTCTCGCTCATACCAATCCCGATGGACTGTTTTTTTAAATAGTCTTGCTTCAATCGATCCGGGCCTATTCGATGATGTAGTTTTAACTCACCCCAGTAGTAAATCTCTTCACCACCCTTTCTTACTTTCTCAAAAAATGCTTTCTCCTCACTGCCAAGAAGTTTTTTACCGACTCTGCCCAGGTTTGTGGAAAAGCCTCCGTACTTATTGAAAAGCTCTCTATGAATCAGCATGTTTCCGCCCCGGGGAAAGTTTGATGAAGGATATCGCCGGTCACCTTCACCCAGATCGTGTAGTCCAAACATCGGCATCAGCTCTTTTGGAATCCAGTCGGGACTCTCTTCATCAAATGAAACCAGTATGCGTCCGCCTGCACATTTTACAGAGGGGTATCTCTTCAACTTGGTGAGAGCAGTCTCTACAAAATCATCAGGCAGATATACATCATCATCGATGTATAGAATAGCATCATAATCAGCTTCTTTCAGAGCCCGATTCCTGGCATAAGACAAACCCTGTTCCTTTTCTGCTACTACTCTGAAATTCAGCTCCGAATGTTCTTTCTTAAAATCAGTACACACTTCCTGTGTGTGATCCGTGCAGTTGTTGTTTATCACCAAAATCTCATATCGATTCCGGTCAGCAGTCTGAACTGACAGATCCTGTAGTGTATCTTTTAAATAATCTGCCCTGTTATAGGTGCAAATTGCGATTGTTATGGATGTGTGGTTATTCATATGTATTTTGTTCGGCAACAAATATAACGAAATGGAAGCAGAAGAAAATTGAGTGAAAAGAATCTACCCCAACCTTTAGTTTCGGCTATCATCCCTACTCACAACCGTGCGGAGTTACTGGAGCGGGCTATCGATTCCGTTCTGGATCAAACCTGGCAAAATATAGAAATTATTGTTGTAGACGATGCATCAGATGACTCCACACCGGACCTTCTTGAACGGCTGCAAAAAGAGCATAAAAATTTAAAGAGTATTCGAAATAATGAATCCAAAGGAGCAGCTGCCAGCCGTAACATAGCGATTCAAAACTCATCAGGGGAATTTATAGCAGGCCTGGATGATGATGACTTCTGGCGGCCCAAAAGAGTAGAGTATCTTCTGGATGAATTTGAGGAGGGCTATGCAGCCGTTACTTCCAACGATCGGATGGATTTTGGCGGAAAGGAGATAGTTTGGAAAAAGAAACCGGTAATAACACTACAGGACCTTCTTTTTTACAATCAGGTTGGCAATCAGATACTTACAAAGAGAGAGTATCTCGAAGCTGTTGGCGGCTATGATGAAAACCTGCCATCTGCCCAGGATTATGATCTATGGATTCGCCTTGCACACGATTTTGGGCCGATCAAAACCGCACCGCACACACTTCAGGTAGTAAACATGAGTGACGACCGGGAGAGTATAACCACCTCAGATAAACAGATTGAAGGATACCTTGCCTGTTTCAATAAGCACCAAAGTAAAATGAGCGCTGCTCAGAAGAAGTATCAGCACTATCGCATTAAACTGACAAAGGGTGAGAGTGTGGGATGGCTTGAAATGTTCAGGTCGGTTCCGTCGCAGCTTCTATTCAAAGAGATTACCCGAAAGCTGTTCATGTAATTAGATCTGAACAGTCTTTACTCTGGCACACTAAACTTCACGGAAAGCCAACCCGGTTCCGTTACTTTTAAGGGGTGCGGAAAGAGCCTGTTCTTTTCAATTGATTCATAAAGACCGCTTTCATCGGGCTTGTAGACTCTCAAATTTATGGGCTCAAACTCCGGTTTAAATTGATCTGCAATTTGAGGCGTAACCATGTGAGGCTCGCAATTGGTTGGCTCGTGATTAATTTCTACCAAAAGCAGAAAAAGTCCCCCCGGTTTTGCTACTCGTTTAATTTCTGAAATGGTTTGATGCAGATCAGATACATGATCCAGTGAATTGAATGCGCAGACGATATCAAAATGGGAGTCAGGAAATGGGATCTCTTCTGATGGTGCTGCAACGTACTCCATATCGTGTTGCTTAGCACCCAGTTCCAGATATTGATTAGCTAAGGGATCCAGTCCAACTCTCTCTTTACACATATCAGCCCACTCTAAACTTCCGCGGGGGCCGCACCCAATGTCTAATACCCGTTGGTTTTCATAATCTTTATCACTGAGATTAAAGTGCGTTGTATAGAAAAATTGATAATGCTCTTTGGATAACTCTCCCTCTTTCTCTTTTCTCTTTTTCCAATATTTGAGCTCGGCATACCCTTTCCACTGATCCGGAAAGAGTGTTGCCATCAAGTCGCTGATCGTTTGCTTCAAATTAATCAGTTTTATTTTTTCTTCGATACTGAGCATAAAGCCCGAAAATGCCCAGGCCAAATAACAAGAATGTACCGGCGGCAGATAGCCGATTGCCCGTTCTGTACCAAACAGGCTCAAGTTTCATGGTTAGTATATGATCACCCGCCGGAATTTCGAAACCTCGCAGCACATAGTTTGTTCGAATCATTTCGATAGAATCACCGTTTAAATTCACCTCCCAACCTTTCGGATACCAGATTTCGCTGAGTACCAGAAATCCGGGAGCTTCCGTACTGATCTGAAGTTCTATTTCGTTCGCATTATAGTTGCTTACCGAAACTGTATTCTCACCTGTCGCTGAAAAGTCGTTTATCTCTTCACTTACAAAGGCTACATCCAGAGGATTAAAATCCTGCGAAACACGGTTTAAAATATCGACTTGAGTATCTACCGTTTCAACACGATTTACAAACCACGCTTTTGGAAGTACATTTTGGTTTTCCAGCACAACGCCACCCTGCCCTTGATAGACCGCTTCAAATCCCGGAATATTGAATACCCCCTGCGCCGATAGGTACTTCACATTCAACATATTCAACACTCCTGTATTGATGCCAAATGTTCCGGTAAAAAACGCTTCATCAATCATATCCTGATAGTAAGCAAGCTTTGCTCCGGAATATCCGCCTACGGTTGGATAAAAATAGGAAGGTATCGCGTTGTTGAACGGACTGTCGATCAAAGGCAGCACCCTGTATTTCCAGTTTTCATCCGTCGCAACGTTCTCTTGTAAAAAACGGTCAATGGGTCGCTCATTTCTCTCAATAACCTGCTCCCTTTCAAGATCCTGGCTTACCAGTGAGCGTTCGCTCATGTAGCGCTGATCTACCCTCAATAAATCGAACGCCAACAGTACGCAAAACATCATGCCACCGGAGGAGACCGACAGCTTCTGCATTCCTACTGCAAATAAAATTGCCACACCGGCAAAAAATAGAAATGCAAAACGAAGTGTATCGCCTCTTGCCAGCTCCTCTCGCTGTGGGATCATCTCATTTTGCAAATAGCGATTTACCGCTTGTGAAACCCGGGGATCGTCCACAGGAACTTCATTTTGTGCAGCAATTTGCTGAGCAATTTGTTCTCTTTCGCCGGGCTTTTCGAACGATAAGAACTGGAAGCCAATCAAAATCACAACAATCGCAAAACCCGAAGCAACGAAGACAGGCTTTTTCCACTGTACAGTATTTTTCTTTTTTATCTGATCTAAAATCCAATCCATACCAAAAACTGCCGGAACTGAGAAACAGAAAACAGTGATCATCAACCACATTTCCGGAACCCTGAACTTATCGAACAGAGGAAAATAGGCGAACATAAGGTTGTTAAGTGCACCGAAATGTTCACCTAATGAAAAGAGCAGAGTGGCAATGCCCGGCCCAAGAAATACCCACTTCAATTTATGATTGGATTTGAGCGTACCAACAACAAAAAAGAGAAAGGCCAGTGCACCAAAGTAGTGCGGACCGCTTGTAAAGGTTTTAGGGCCCCAGTAAAGCTCAGAGCCACCGTACGCACCCGGAATGAGAAGCGTAAGCAGCTCGCCCCATCCCTGCGACCATGCAAAAGCATACTCTCTTGCAAGCCCTTCATTGCCTGCAAGTTCTGAACCTCCGCGCATACTAAATGCAGAGTATTCCAGTGTACTCCAGTACTGCTGAATTGTGACTAAAACCGCAATAATGGCAGCCGCAACAAGCCATCCGGTATGGATAGCAAAAGGCTTAACCTCACCCTCGCGTATCGCCTTTGCAAGGTCGTATAAAAAGAGAGTTCCCAACGGAAAGAGGAAGAAATAGGTAACCTGAGGGTGGTAGGCGCGCAGGTGTAAAGTCAATGCCCAGGCAAACAGAAATAGTGCCAGCCAGAAATTCCACTTTGATCTGGTAATCATCAAATAGCTGCTATACAACCATGGAATATAGATGTAGGCAATAAACTTCGCATTGTGGCCGGCCCCGATGATAATTGGAATGTAGGTGGTGAAGCCGATAATTATCGCACCAAAAACAGCTGATAACGGTCTGGCTCCCAATAGTATAAACATCAGATAAGCACCGCCCAGAAGAATCCACATCTCTGCCGCGGGATAGATAAACTGAAGAAACCTCAACAGTGTGTTATCGAGATTGCTGATTTGCGGCGGGTGTGAAATGGTAGTTGCCGGCATTCCGGAAAACATGTTGGTCGCCCAGTGAGCCGTCTCATCATACTGTTCCTGATGCTGTATCAAAGATTCAGCTCCGGCTCTCCACTGAATCACATCGTGCCCCATGTACTGCTGTCCGCCAAGAACGGAGGCATAAAACAGAATAGTGGGCAGTATAAACAAGAACGCTAAACAGATGAGATGCTTTTTTCGCTCGGAAAGCGACTCCCAAAAATCAGGTTTTTGAACCTTGGTTTCTCTGCCCTTACTTTTTTTGGAAGCCATGTATGAAATTAAATTAGTATTGAAAAGTGACTCAAATCAAATATGACTACTCAATAACCCTTGGAACTCTAAAGTAGTCAGAGTCGGCATCTGGAGCATTTTTTAAAGCGTCTTCATGACTCAGAGGCTCTTTCGCCTCATCTTTTCTAAATTCGCTGGAGATCACTTCAGTTACATGTTCAAGCGGTTCAACATCAGAAGTATCCAGTTCATTAAGGGTTTCGATGTAGCCCAGGATATTATTCATATCTTTTTGAAGACTTTCAGCTTCTTTATCATCTAATTGAAGTCGTGCAAGATGGGCCACGTAATAAACATCATCTTTCGTAACTGACATAAACTGTTCTTTTTTAATAAGGATAGATACTTTTTCGGTTGATAAAGGTAAGAAATCCTGATCAAAAGCTTAAGCCCGCTATATTATTTTTACTGCTTAATGTTGATAACATTTTGAGCTTTATTCTTTCCCGGCTTTTTGTTTGCTTAAGAGAAAACTGATTAAAATTTACACTATATGCTCATTGGCATCTGTTCAGATTCACACGATCACGTAGAACATATTAGAAGAGCCGTTCAGAAACTCAAAGAACTGAACGTGAGTAAAGTTATTCATGCGGGCGACTATTGCAGTCCTTTTACAATTCCACTCTTTAAGGGGTTGCCGCTGGAGGGAATATTTGGAAATAATGACGGCGACAAATTCCTTCTTATGAAAAAGTTTGATGAGATCGGAGCCACACTGCACGGGGACTTTTTCACATTCAAAGCGGATAAGCTAAAGTTTGCGGTATACCACGGCACCTATCCCGAGATTACTGAAAGTCTTGAAACTTGCGGTAAGTATGATGTAGTCATTTCAGGACACACACATCAGGCCAATGTTGGGGCAGCCGGAGACACCATCACAATCAATCCTGGAAGTGTAAATGGTTTTGAACAGGATCCGCTCATTGCCCTGTTTGATACAGATACAAAGCAGGTAAATTTCGTAGAGTTGAACGATTAAAAACAGAAAAGGCCGTATGAAAATCACACGGCCTTTAAGATACCTTGATTCGACAGAGATATTTAATCCCTTAAAAGCTTACAGATCGCCTCTGTGTAGCTTTCGGTATTTCCTTCTCCGCCAATATCCTTTGTACACTCTTTTTTGTGTTCCTGCAGAACAGTGTATACTGCTGATCTGATTTTCTCCGACAATCTCTCTTCACCCAGATGCTCAAGCATCAGAAGCGCCGAGAACAGAAGTGCAGTAGGATTGGCAAGTCCTTTACCTGCAATATCCGGTGCTGAACCGTGAACTGCTTCAAACATCGCAGCGTCGTCTCCAATATTGGCAGCTCCGGTCACGCCTAATCCACCAACCAGACCCGAAGCCAGATCAGAAAGAATATCACCAAACAGGTTTGTTGTAACAATAACATCAAACTGCTGCGGACGCAGAACCATCTGCATTGCCATGTTATCTACAATCAGATCTTCAAACTCAATCTCAGGATAATCCTTTGCAATTTCTTTTCCAATTTTAAGGAAAAGACCTGTTGTAAGCTTGAGGATGTTAGCTTTATGAACAAGAGTTACTTTTTTTCTGCCACGCTTTTTCGCATAGTCAAAAGCGGCTCGTATAATATTTTCGCTGGCCTCCCGGGTTACAACCGCTATACTCTCAGCATGCTTCTCATCATCACCAACCCAATGCTCTTTTCCGATGTAAAGCCCCTGGGTGTTTTCACGAAACATAACCATATCAACTTCGCGGAAAGGACTGTCGATATTTGGAAGCGACCGAGCCGGACGTATATTACTGTATAAATTAAATTTCTGGCGCAGAGCAACATTAATGGACCTAAAACCGGCACCAACCGGTGTAGTGAGTGGACCTTTCAATACAATACGATGTTTTTTAATCGCATCTATTGTCTCTTCAGGCAGCGGAGTCCCCAGTTCATCATTTGCCCCTTCCCCGGCTTTGCACTCAATCCAGTTAATTTTTGCGCCGGCTGTATCTAAAATTTTTGTAACCGAATTTGTAATCTCTTTTCCGATTCCGTCTCCGGGAATCAATACAACATTATACATAAGTTAGTCAGTTATGGTGATCAATTATATTTCGACTTAAGATATGGATTTTAAGACTCAGTTTTGAATGAATTCCCCTTTAACTCACTCTCGCGTATGGTTTGAGGCGATAGTCGTCAAACATCCCGTCACGAGCTTTTAATGCCCCCGTCACAGCAATCATCGCTGCATTATCCGTACAATACTGGAGTGCCGGAATCATGAGATCCAAATCTTGACCTTCTGCAAATTGAGACATCTTTTTTCTTAACATGGAGTTTGCAGAAACACCGCCTGCCAGCATCACATGATTCACTTTTTTCTTTTTCACAGCTCGCTTCAGCTTTGCTACCAACACATCTGTTATAGCTGCAGAAACGCTGGCACAAATATCATTCAGATGATTTTGCACAAATTCATCTCCTTTCTCCTGCGTGTAGTAAAGAACACTGGTTTTCAGCCCGGAGAAGCTAAAATCCAACCCTTTGTTGATCATCGATCGCGGAAAGTCATGAAATTGAGGATTACTCTCTTTAGCTAATTTATCCACTACCGGTCCGGCCGGATAAGGCAGACCAAGTAGCTTTCCTATTTTATCAAATGCTTCCCCGGCCGCATCGTCCCGTGTATCTCCCAATAGCTCATGATTGAAAGCCTTATCAACATAAACCAGTCGGGTATGTCCGCCGGATACAATCAAACCTACAAAAGGGTATTTCTCTTCATGCTCAATGAAATTGGCATACAGATGAGCATCGATGTGGTTGATTCCAATCAGAGGTTTTTTATATGTGAGTGCCAATCCTTTCGCAAAACTCAACCCAACCAACAGAGACCCCATCAAACCGGGACCCTGAGCTACCGCTATTGCATCAACCTGCTCTACCGCCAGTTCAGCTTCATTCAGCGCCTGCTGAACCGTCTTCCAGATCGTTTTATGATGAGCCCGCGATGCGAGCTCCGGCACAACTCCCCCGAACTGTTCATGGATCGACTGAGAAGCGATCACGTTGGACAGAATTTTACCATCCGACCATACCGCCGCAGCTGTTTCATCACATGAGGACTCAATTCCTAAAATTTTCATTGATAAATCTTCTCTTTATAGCTTCAAGAATTCAACTTTTTTCCGGATGCACAATATAGCCTATTTCGTCTACACCTGTTAAAAGAAAAGCCCTCTCCATTTACTGAGAAGGCTTTTTCATTAATTAATCAAAACAATGGACGATTTACTTCTTGTCGTCCTCATCTTCGTCCACAACCTCGAAGTCTGCATCAACGGCATCGTCACCTTCGGCTGATTCTTCAGCTCCGGCCGCTCCGTCTTGTGCAGCTCCTTCGGCTTGCTGTTCAGCTTCTGCAGCCTGGTAGATCTCCTGCGAAGCTGCAGCCCAAACCTGATTCAGTTCCTCGATAGCAGGCTCGATTTCTTCCACTTTCTCTTCTTTGTGAAGTTCTTCGAGCTTGTTAAGCGCATCTTCGATTTTGGTTTTGTTATCATCCGAAATCTTGTCTTTATGCTCATCCAGCTGCTTACGAGTTGAGAAGATCAGCGAGTCTGCTTTGTTGAGCGTTTCAATTCTCTCACGGATTTTCTTATCCTCGTCCGCGTGCTCTTCTGCCGCATTCTTCATTTTCTCGATCTCCTCTTCGCTCAGACCGGAAGATGATTCAATTCGGATGCTCTGCTCTTTTCCGGTGCCTTTGTCTTTCGCACTTACATTCAGAACACCGTTGGCATCCAGATCGAAGGTAACCTCAATTTGTGGAACTCCGCGCGGTGCCGGTGGAATTCCATCCAAGTGGAAGCGTCCGAGCGTTCGGTTGTCCTGCGCTTTGGCACGCTCACCCTGCAGAATATGAATTTCCACACTGCTTTGGTTATCAGCAGCCGTTGAGAATGTCTCTTTCTTGCTGGTAGGAATCGTCGTGTTCGACTCAATCAGCTTGGTCATCACGCCACCAAGAGTTTCAATACCCAAGGTAAGCGGAGTTACATCGAGAAGGACAACATCATCAACATCTCCTGTCAGAACTCCACCCTGAATTGCAGCACCAACGGCAACAACTTCATCCGGGTTCACACCTTTGCTCGGATCTTTACCGAAGAATTCCTTCACAACTTCCTGAATCTTCGGAATACGAGTTGAACCACCCACCAGTATAACCTGATCGATTTCATTCTTGGTAATTCCGGCGTCTTTCAGTGCTTTTTCACACGGTGTAATTGTTTTCTTAACCAGATCATCAACCAGTTGCTCAAATTTTGAGCGTGTTAAATCGATATTTAAATGCTTTGGCCCGGAATCGGTTGCAGTTATAAACGGAAGATTTACATTGGTTTTCTGCGAGCTTGACAGCTCAATTTTGGCTTTTTCAGCAGCATCTTTCAATCGCTGCATCGCCATTGGATCTTTTCTCAGGTCGATACCTTCATCTTTTTTGAACTCATCGGCGAGGAAGTTAATCACACGCTGGTCAAAATCGTCGCCGCCAAGGTGAGTATCACCGCTGGTAGATTTCACTTCAAATACACCGTCTCCCAGATCCAGAACAGAAACATCAAATGTACCACCACCAAGGTCATAGACAATAATCGTCTGATCTTGATCTTTCTTATCGAGACCATATGCCAGTGATGCAGCTGTTGGCTCATTAATGATTCGTTTTACATCCAGTCCGGCAATTTTTCCGGCTTCCTGTGTCGCTTTTCTCTGTGCATCATTAAAATATGCAGGTACGGTTACCACGGCTTCTTTTACTTCTTCGCCAAGGTACTCTTCTGCGGTCTGTTTCATTTTTTGCAGCACCATCGCAGAAATTTCCTGTGGAGCGTATTTGCGATCGTCAATTTCCACACGGGCAGTTCCATCGTCGCCTTTAACAACTTTGTATGAAACCTGATCAATTTCATCTTTCACTTCACCAAACATACGTCCCATGAAGCGTTTTATAGAAGAAACTGTTTTATCTGGATTTGTTATAGCCTGACGTTTTGCAGGCGCACCCACTAAGCGCTCTCCATCTTTTGAAAATGCAACTACAGAAGGTGTTGTTCTGCCACCCTCTGAGTTCTGTATTACAACAGGTTCTCCGCCTTCCATTACTGAAACGCAGGAGTTTGTTGTACCTAAGTCTATACCGATTATTTTACCCATAATTTTATCCTTGTTTTACTTTTTATTCTTATAAACTGTTTACTTGATTGGAATGGACTGGCTGTCGCCATCCTCTTCCGAAACTTTTTTTGAAACGCTCACTTTTAGCACACCATCATTAAAAACAGCACTTATTGATGATGTATCAGAATGTTCAGGCAGTGCGAAAGCTCTGGAAAACGAACCTTGTCTGCGCTCGCTTTTAACCAGTTCTTCATCATCTTCGAGGTATAGCTCCCTGTCTCCACTGATGGTTAACACACCATTTTTCAATGTGATGGAGACCTGCTCCTTCGACATTCCGGGCAGATCCATGAGAATTGAATATGTTTGATCACTTTCTGCTACATCGCAGCGAGGTTGAAAACTTACATTACCTTGTGCAGGTACAGCTCGTTCAACCAGTTGCTGAATATCTCTGCCGAGTTTTGATAACTGTTTTTCCAAATCTATGCTAAAGTTGCTCATAATAGTTTTCGATTTTATTCCTTTATGAGCAACCTCAATGCCAACCTCAGTTGATCTGGTTGATCACTGACGTATTGACATAGAGATAAGCGGAATTAATTGCCGTTGTCAAATTGGCAACTACGATTGGGTAAGCTTGTGCAAATGTGTCCAGAATTCAGGATAGGATATCGAGGTGCATTCCGCTCCCTCAATTTCACAGATACCGGAAGAACGGATAGAGAGGACTGCTGCTGCCATCGCCATTCGATGATCGTGGTACGAGTTGAAACGAGACGGTCTCGGGGTAAAGTCAGGATCTCCGTAAATAATCATTCCATCTTTCTGAAGCTCTATTTCAGCACCGGCCGAACTTAAAATCTCTGCCATGGCTGATAATCGGTCGGTTTCTTTGTGTCTGAGCTCCTCAGCACCTGAAATTACAGACTTGCCACTCGCAAAACACATTGCAACCATCAGCACCGGAAGTTCATCAATACAGTTAGGTATCAGTTTAGGATCCAATTTAATCGGACTTAATTGTGCAGATTTGATGCGAATATCCGCCACCGGTTCCCTTCCTGCAAAACCGTTGTTCGACTTTGAAAAATCAGCACCCATATCTTCAAGGATATGATAAGCCCCCGTTCGGGATGGGTTGATACCTACTTTTTGTAACTTCAGTTCTGCCTCCGGATAAATTGATCCGGCTACAAGCCAGAAAGCAGCCGCGGAGAAATCACCCGGAACTACATAGCTTTGCGCGGGTAGCCGGTCGCTTTTGCTGCTTCGTATAATTTTCCCGGTTCCGTAAGACTCAGATTTCAGATTCAACAAACGCTCAGTATGGTCGCGGCTGGGAACCATCTCTACAACTTCTGTGGGCTCTTCACCAAATAAACCCGCTAACAGAACACACGACTTAAGCTGTGCACTGGCAATTGGCAGCGGGTATCTCATCGCTTTAACACCTGTGTTAGGGCCAATTTTTAAAGGTGCAAACTTCTGGTCACGCCCCTCAATACTACATCCCATCTGTCGCAGAGGGTCAATTATTCGTTTCATTGTCCGAGCGGAAAGGGATTCATCACCAATCAATTCACACTCTATACCGGCGCCGGCTAAAATTCCTGAAAGCAAACGCATCGTTGTTCCAGAATTCCCACAATCAAGCGGTGATTTAGGCTTCTTAAAACCATCACGCCCAACACCTTCAATAACAACCCGATTACCATCTTTTTGAACAGGAACTCCCAGTTGCCTCAGGCAGGAGAGTGTACTCTGCGGATCGGCCGCATCAGAGTAGTTTTCGATAATACTCTTATCACTGCTTAGCGCTGCAAAAAGGGCCGACCTGTGAGAGATAGATTTATCAGGCGGCATCACCAAAGTACCTGCTAGTTTATCTGCAGGTTCAGTTTTTTGAATCATAACTTAATTTCTGTTTAGAAGAGCTTGAGCTTTTTCTGCCCCTGAAGTACCCGGATAGCGATCTACAATCGATTCCAGTAAAGAGATCGCATCACCTCTGCGTCCTTCGCGAATATGAATTTCTGCTATTTTGTACTGAGCCTCAGCCACCCAAATATCGTAGGCTTCAAAAAGAACCTGCACACGCGAAAATGCCTCACGCGCTGATTCCATATCACCTTCATTCAGGTACGTTTCGCCAAGCAGGAATTGAGCCTCTGCACCAACATCGGTGGTATTGTTTTCAGCTACAAGGCCAAAAAATCGTCTGGCTTCATCAACCCGATCGTCTCTTAATAAAACTTTTCCCAAACCAACGCGTGCGGCATCGCTATTTTCGTTGATCGATAATACCTGTTCAAAGTTTTGGCGGGCCTGATTTACATTGTTCATAGCTAGGTTTGCATTTCCCATCCCCAATATTCCTTCCTGTCTGTATCTAGCGTCAGCTTCAATAAGCTGTTCATACCTGTTGAGAGCTTCTCTGTAGTTGCCCTCTTCGTACTGGAGTCGTCCAAGTTCGGCCAGTGCAGCTGCAACACGATCCGATTCGGGGTAGTCGTTAATCAGCGTTTCAAGTGCTTCAATAGCGGATTCGCGTTCGTCGATTCGCATGTATGCATCGGCCATGTTAATATAAGCATCCGGTGCCAGCTGCCGATTATTCGTGATTCTGAGATACTGCCTGAATTCAGCCACAGCCGCTTGATAATCACCTGACTGCATCATGTTCTCAGCCTGCCTGAACCGCAACCGGTCTGCCGTAGAAGATGTTGGGTTGTCAGACAAAAAGTCTTCCAGTATTTCTGTGGATGTGTCACTTTCTCCTGCTGAGAGTTGTGCAAACTGAATACCGTTAATCGCCTCGATGATGTAATTACTCCGCGGATAATCTTCCAGTACCTGCCTGTATGCTTCAATAGCCTGGTCGTAGTTACCGGCATTGTAGTATGAATCACCAATGTTATACTGAGCACGGGCCGCCCACTCTGTACCGGGATAGCGATTAATTACAGTTTGAAACTCTTCAATCGCCTGATCATAATTCCCCGTATTCAGATAGATATACGCCACGTTGTACTGGGCTTGCTCACGCAGTGTTGAGTATGGATAAATTCTTAATACACGGCGGAATTGAGAAACGGCCTCAAAATTCTGATTCATTCTGTAGTAGCTGTTTGCTACCTGGAACATCGCGTAGTCTCCGCCAGGTTCGGCACCAATTGCCATATTGTAGTATCTGAGCGCGTCGCGGTACTCTCCCTGTGCGTAGTATGCATCACCGATTCTAAGTTGAGTATCCGTATCGAAAGGAAAAAGAGCTATTTCCGGTGGATCGTAGTTTTCCAGAAAATCTATAAGCGGATCCGTTGCATTCTCGAAATCGCCCATCATAAAGTATGACCATCCCAGTCCGTATTTAGCAGCTCCAACCAGTTCGTGGTCCGGATAATTTTCGATAAAACGTGCATACTGATTTGCTGCAGGCCCGTAATTCCTTGTCTGGTAATGTGCATCTGCACTCCAGAAGAGTGCTTCCCGGCCAAGTGGCATATTGGGAGCGTCATTATAAACCCGTTCGAATTCCGGCTGTGACTGCTGGTAAGCCTGGTTACTGTATTGAACCCAAGCGCGTTGAAATCGTGCTTGCCGCTTCAGCTCAGGATCAATATCAGTTAGTTCTTCAGCGATGTCGAAAGTTTCTAACGCCCTTGAATACTCACCGTTGGCAAAATAAACCTCACCTAAAAATGTAATTACTTGTCCTGGATTTTCCAGTTGATCTGCCCGCTGTGCAAGCGGCCTGAGGGCTTCAATCGCTTCTCCGTAGAATCCAACTTCAAATGCAATCACAGCCCACTCAAAATAAGCTTGTTCTGCAAACGGGCCGTATTGGAAACGATCGCCAAATTCGCGAAATGTATTTATAGCCTGATCTGAACGCCCCGCCATCTTTTCATTGGCTCCTTTATAGTAGAGTGCTTTTCTGGCAAGTTCATCATCTCCAACTGCAGCCTCCCCAAACGACCGGGCGGCCCAGTGGTAAATATCCTGCTTGTGATAAACCCAGCCCAGTCCATAATGTGCAATCCGTAAATCATCACCCTCTTCAGCAGCATTTATAAACTGCCTGTAAAAGCGTGTGGCATCCTGGTACTGATGCAGCGCGTTATAGCTCTCCGCTATCAGGTAGACTGCTTTTTGCCGGTTTTCGTGATCCAGATGTGGAAGAGCATCCTCAAATGCACGGATAGCCTCTTCAAAATTTCGCTGCTGATAATAGGACTCACCCAAGGCGGTTCCTATTCTTCTGGTCATTGGATCAAACGGGTGTCTTTCTCTCAGCAGTTCAAAAGCTTCTGCCGACTCGTTAAATTTCTCCTCTTCCAAAAACAGCCTTCCTCTTGCATAGAGTGCTTTAGGCGACCATTCACTTCGTCTGTGATTATCGGAAAGCGTTAAAAAGTAACCTCTTGCTAAATCATAATCGCCATGCCGGGCCGAAAGTTCGCCCAGTGTGTAGTAAAGTTCTGCTCTGTTACTATTCGACTGAGGATAATTCAGAGCTTCATCCAACCTCTTAATCGCATTCTCAAGATCACCCTGGTCCTTATAGAGATTCCCAAGCTCTTTCAACAGTACAGCTGATCGGTTTCCGGTCGGGTGAGCTTGAACAAATCGATCCACATGCCGTCCTACACCGGTCGAATCAATTTTAATAAGTGCCCGGGTAAGGTAAAACTCAGCAGTTTCTCTTGTTACCGAATTGTGCGCCTGTACCTTAGCGGCTTCAAACAGTGGAATAGAGGACTCAAAAAGTCCTTTATCAAACAGATTAATGGCTTCCTGAAACTCTTTTTGGTAAGACTCCTGATGCTGCTGAGCAAACAGAAGAGATGGCACAAAAAGTAAACAGGCTGTTAGAAGGTTAAAGAAAAACGATCGACTCATGTAAGTATTAGAATAATAGATTCTTTACAAGGGGTGAAATATACCAATCAGAAAAACATCAAATCATCTAAATATGATGATTTTACAAACTATATATCCAGATAGCGCAACAGCTCGTCAGCCCGCGATGTAATATCTGTCTGAAGCAGATCATGACGGTTTTCGGTAGTCGTCAGATAACCATGCCTCTGCAGTGAAGAAACAACCGCGGAAGTATCAATGTGGCTAATTTTTATTGAGATACGGATTTTCAAACCATCGTCATCCGGCTGATCTACGGTAAGCCCGAGAATTTTCGCTCCTTCCGTCTCAATCAGATGGACCAATTCAGAGATTGTAAAATCATCTTTCTGAACTTCTACCGTAATCACCGAACCGGTTGTTGTGATGTTCAACATCCTGGAAAATGCTTCTAAAACATTCTTTTTCTCTACAATCCCCAGATAAACTCCATCCTCATCAACCACAGGAAGCAACCTAACCTCATATTCCAGCATTCTTCGGGCAACTTCAAACAGATGTTGGCTTGAAAAAACATAAATGGTTTTGTTCAGCTCCACAGTGCTCACTTCCGAAGATTCATCCGATCTGTCGGCAACGTCTTCAAACGAAATCATCCCGGACAGTTTCCCGGTTGATGGATCACGTACGGGAATTCTTGAGGTTTGCCACGCATCCATCTTAGCCAGAGCTGCTGAGATTTTATCTTCAGGCTTGAGCGGGGTAAATTCGGTATTTAACAGTTCTTTCGCTAACACGTTATTGTGATTTTACCGGTTGGATTTCAGCCAGGATGCTTTCAAAGCGGTCACGTTCTGCTTTTGAAACACTGCCTTCTATTGTTACGTGATTTCCCTCAAAATGTTCGCGATCAATTACCGCAACTTCATGAAGGTATGCAACCGCTTTATAATGCGACATTGGCACGTCGTATGCAAATTCCACGTAGTCTTCCTCAATCAACAACTTCAGCCGTTCCTTCAACTTCCCAAGCCCTATACCTCTGGCAGCCGACACAAATACGGCACCGGGATACTCTTTTTTAAGACTTATTAGCTTATTGGGTTCAAGCTGATCAATTTTATTGAGCACTAGAACCATCTTTTTACCTTCAATTTCCAGCTCTTCGAGCGTATCGATTACCACATCTATATAGTCTTCCAACAGTTTGGATGAAGCATCTACAACATGCATCAGAATATCTGCATCCCTGACTTCATCTAACGTAGATTTAAAACTCTCAATTAAATTATGAGGCAGTTTTCTGATAAACCCAACCGTATCGGACAGCAGAACCTCATGATCTTCCAGTTCAAGTCTTCGTACTGTGGAGTCCAGTGTTGCGAAGAGTCTGTCTTCTGCCAGTACATCCGTATCCGTTAAGGCATTCATTAGTGTAGACTTACCGGCGTTTGTATAACCTACAAGGGAAACACGGTCTATTCCTTCCCTGTTTTTTCTCTGAGTAGTTCGCTGACGGTCTAACTTTTCGAGCTTTTCTTTAAGTGTGGAAATACGCTTACCGATCAATCTACGATCTGTCTCAATCTGAGTTTCTCCGGGACCCTTTGTACCAATACCACCTTTTTGGCGGGATAGGTGAGTCCAAAACCGGGTTAATCTTGGCAGAAGGTATTGAAGCTGCGCCAGCTCAACCTGTGTTTTAGCCGCGGCCGTTTTTGCACGCGATGCAAAAATATCAAGTATAAGTCCGCTTCGGTCGAGTACTTTATTATCAACCGTCTTTTCGATGTTACGGATTTGAGTCGGGCTCAGATCATCATCAAAAATGAGAACATCGGCATTTTTTTCAGAAACAAGGGATTTCAGTTCCCGCAGTTTTCCAGTCCCCACAAATGTGGTAGGATCGGGATGAGGACGATTTTGCAGTACTTTTTCAACTGTATCGGCTCCAGCGGTGTCAGCCAGAAGTTCAAGTTCTTCAAGGTACTCTTCAGCCAGCCACCTTGGAGTGTCAGCTCCATAAATACCAACTAAAACTGCCCTCTCTTTACTGAGTGATGGTTTGCGTATATCTTCTAACAAGTTATTTTGTGTGTTTTATAAAAATTCAGTCGAATGCTTTGATATCGAACGAAGTACCCGGAACCGGCGACATCGTTTTTCCAATTTTCAATGAGACGAGCTTGTCAAATTTTGAGCATTTGTCATCGGGAACAAGCAATTCCAAACGAATAAGCCGCTTATTTCGCGTTTCCAACCGTCCGTTTTCCTGATAGATAAAAATATATTCAGATCCACTCTCAGTTGGCTTTTCCACATAATCCCGTATTTGATGCCAGGCAATCGTTTGTGAGGGGTCGTTTACGTTTTTAACTATACCATGATCTGTAACGTAAACCTTCGTTGAAAAGTAACTGGCTAAAAACCAGCTTAATCCCATCCAGCTATAGCTTGCCATTATAACATTGTATTGCTCCATTCCGGAGTTCCATACATACCCTCCAACTACCACGCTGAATGCCAGAAAAAGAGTGGCAAACAGCGGATAGCCCAAGAATCTGCCACATTTCCAGCTTAGTCTTATATTTCGCAGTCGCCATGCATTTGCTATAGAGTAAGCTGCCAGCAGTGTTGCCCCAAGTGTAAACAGGGCCAGCAAAAGTACAAACAGGCTATATATGTCAGTAGTGATATTCATCAAATTTCAAATAATTTCAACTTTATAAAACCGGGCTATTATAGATTCGGCAATCAGTAATATAATGGCCGAAATGATAAACCAAAACCAAATTTCCTTACCGAAGGAGGCAGACTCCAGCTCAGCAAAAAAAGTATCTCTGTCATCCTCAACCCGAACTACAGATAGTTGTTCAAAAACCGATCCCAGAATATTTTCAACTTCTGATTTGTTTAACGAATTTAAAACCGATTCCATTGCATCCTGGTTCACAGAAAAGTATTGCTCCCAACTATCTGATATAATTTTTCCAAATCCCGGTTCCCACTCATTTCCGTGATAAGATACCATAGTACCCTCAAACCTTTGAGTTATCTCAGGAACAAATGTTTCGCCCGACTTTTCAATTTCAGCAAAATCGAAAGTGTGTCCGGTAATTTTTTCAAATCTTTCCCCAAGTACATGATTGTTCATTTTTGCCCCTTCCCCCCTGGCCAGATACTCTACAGTTCTAAAAAAGAATGGAGCAAAGAACGGTTTAATGGGAAAGTTAGACCAACCCGGATCACTGCCAATGGCAGAGTAAATCATCTTACCGTTACCGATACTCTGCTCCTGAAATAAAGTTTGGCCGGATCTGGTAGATAGTATTGGAAAAGAGCCACTCTGTGATCCCTCCTCAATTTGATAAAGATAAAAGAGTTCAGGCACGTTTAATCGAACAGACTCACCTTCTCCTATTTCAAAAATGGAATCAATAATCGGATGGCTGTCGTCAGGTTCAGCCATTCTGTCAATCACATCAAATGAACCGTATGAACCAATTAAATCAGTATATCTGCCTGCATTACCAAATCCAAGCATTCGGTTGTAGCTGTTGATATCGCCGTTAGCAGCAGGCATCAGCAATGCACCTCCACCATTTTGCACGATATCTATTACTGTTTGTGAAAGATAGTCGGGCACTGATTGAAGAGCATCAAGCACTACGGCATCATAATCGTATAAAATATCAGCATCCAGATTTTGGAGTGAATAAAACGAAATATCAAATCTCTCTTCCTGTTCACTCATCACTTCCAGCATGGGGATCAGATAGGATTGAAAAGCCCGGCTTCTGCTATCATCCGAAATAACGGCAACAGATCTGCTGTCCGGCAACTGAATTGAAATATAGTAGTGGTCATCAAATGTAAGCTCATCCCCTTCAATGAAAACCTCTGCAGATATGCTTCCTTCAACTGAATTTGAAACAGGAAACAGATATTCATTTGACTGTCCGCCATCTAACTGTATCGCCTGCTGACTAACCAGCTCCTCCTCAATTGCCAGGTTAAGAAATTGATTACGGGCTTCGCGTACTCCATAATTTCTAACAATTACACGCAGTGAAAGATTTTCCTCACCATCAGAAATTGAACTCTCCAGGTGCACCGTTTCAATACCTGTATTGGCCGGCTCTGCACTTCCCAGAACAACAAAGTGAATCATCTCCTGGTTTTCTGAAAAGGCAGCATCAGACAATCCACTTAACTGTGTTTCCTGTCCATCCGTTATAAAATAGACCTGTTTATTTGGTTCAGGCGCCTGCGCCAATCTTTGAAATGCACTACGTATTCTTTCAGCCAGAAAATTTCCTTTATTCTCAACAGAAAGTTCCGAAAGTCTGGCCAGAGCACCGGATGAAGAGACAAATGGAAAAGGCAGCGATTCTCCGTTTGTAACATTCAGCAAAATTCTGTCGTCTGAACCTGCCATCCTAATCAACTCTTCTGCAGCTTCCAGTGCTTGATCAAAGTATGGCCCGTTTAGATCCACTTGTTGCATAGACGGACTGTTGTCAATCAAAATAACCATCGCCTTTGGAGCTCCATCACTCATTAACCCTCCAAAATTGCCGGGAAGAAGTGGTCTTGCCGCAGCGAAAACCAGCATCAAAATTGCCAGCATGCGCACAGTTAGAAGCAGTAGCCTTTTGATTTTCAGGCGTTTTAGCGCGGTCTGTTTGAGGCTGTCAAAAAAGGCGAGAGTGGAAAAACGGACTTTTTTCGGTTTCCGTACGTTCAGCAAGTAAATCAGCAGCGGTATAGCTGCCGCTGCCAACGCAATTAGAAACAGAGGATTTAAAAAGCTCATTACACGAAAAGTTTATACCTTTACAGCCTGCCCATTTGAAACATTTCGAACGAATGGGTACTAAGCTATGGTATTAACCAATCCTGAACAAACATATTATCCCGGACCAGGCAGTGATTAATCAATCTCTACTCTCAAGACTTTCAATCCTTTTATTGTCGTTTGTAATTCTCTCAGGTTGTTTAAACAGATCGGCCGATCACTGGTCTGATTTAGTACCTGCAGATACTCCATTTATTTTAGTACCGGAGCAGAATACCTCAATCCTTAATTTGATGGAGGCTTCCTACATTCCTCTTTTGGATGACCTCACACCATCAGCCATTCAGCTCATAAACACCATTAATGAACAGGCAGATAACGGTGTGCTTATCGAAGCCGCCCTGTTTTACACCGATACTGCCAACGATTGGCAACCTGTTTGGATATCTAAAGCTCAGCCTGAACTGTTTGAAGCCTTAACTAATAGTTATCAGTTGGAGTTTGAGCAGAACAGATATCGTTTTAAAGGACACACAATCGAAAAACTATTTCTCTCTGATCGTGTTTTGTTTGCATTTGAAAACGGAGATTATTTCATCTTTTCGGAGTCGAGTCTGGGTATTGAAAGTATGATTCGCACACTAACCGGCGAACAAAATGCCATCGAGTTAACAGATGATCAAGTTGCACCCGGATCTTTTATTGCCAATACGGAAAGTCTGGAAAACTGGATCCAGCAGGTTGCTCAGGTAACCTACAGGCCATACCTGCAAAAAATATTCACAGGTGGCGGCCCCGTTTCATTTCGATTTGATCAAATAGATAATGAAAATCCTGTTTGGAGGATGTCTGGCAATATGGAATTGGGTAATGACCGCTCCACACTGCTGCGATCGGTTTCTCAAGCCTCCGGCGAGTTCACTCTGGACCGCTACATTCCTATGAACAGTGCAGCTTTCTCTCTCCACCGGCTACAAGCACGCTCTCTGCCGTCCGATGATCTGCAGACAGATACGGATATCGACAGATTTATAGAAACCAATTTATCAATATGGCAAAACATCTCTGGAGCTCTCGAAGATGAGTTCGCTTTTGCCACCTTTGCAGAGTCCGGCGCTGAAAGTGCCAGTGAGTTTTTGTACCTGAGAAAAATTAATGATGCGGGAGCCATTCGAACTGAGCTGAACCGGCTGGTTCAGGAAGATCTGGCCCTTCGCGATGGAAATACATTCGCAGTTCAAAGCAGCTGGCTTGCCAAACTATTTGGAAGCGAATTAAATCCTATGGTTGATTTTTACGTAACTGTTTATGGCGAAGTAGCCGCTCTGGCAAGCAGGAAAGGCCTGGCTGAAAGTATCGGCGGCGACGCAAGCCGAAGACGGGTAATGTACTACGACGACGATTTCATGGATATAAAAAATACACTCTCTCCATCGTTGAGCTCACTCTTCTTTATGAATGCATCTCAATTTGGAACATTTGTACAACCCTGGCTATACCCACAGCACAACATTAATACGCTACTCTCTCCTCTTGATCAGTTTGTCATTACCACAGAACTGGTTTCATCCGATCAGTTAAAGGTTCAGTTTCAATCTTTTGAGCGAGAAACCATCGATCAGCCTTACCGAGAACGATGGATATTCCCATTGGGTGGAGCTGAGATAACCGGACCATCTGTATTGGCCGATATTACCGGCAGTGCCCGTGATGAAGTTGTCTTTACAACCAACCGGGGAAGTGTTTATGCTCTCGCTGCCGATGGTACTACTGTCCTCGAAACAACCACCGGTTCCGATACACCAGTCGGTCCGCCGGTCGTGTATGACTGGTACGGAAACAATCAGAACGTAATACTGCAGGCCGCCGGAAATAAAATTTATGCATGGAATAATTCAGGTGTTGCACTTCCTAATTTCCCAATCATTCTGGAGGAAGCGATAACCACACCGCTAACAGTTGAGGATGTAACCCGAAACGGTGTTGCGGAGTTAATTGTCGGAACTAACGATCGAAATCTGCACATTCTGAATTCACGCGGACAAGCCATAAACGGCTGGCCGCAAAACACCAACTCCATTGTAACTGAAAAACCATTCATAGATATCTATTTGGGACAGCGCTCACTATTTGTCTATTCCGAAAACACCCTTCACGCCTGGGCTATAAATGGTCAGAGACGAAGTGGATTCCCGGTGTTTTTACCCACACAGATTCATGGAGCACCATCGAAATTTAAAAACCACATTATGGGCGCCGGGTACGATGGCAACCTGTACGCTGTTGGAAGGGATTCTCTATTTACCGATTCGCTCTCAGTTACACACTCGTCTGATTCGCTTTTTGTCCAGTCAGTTCAGGTATCCAACACATCGATGAATGCAACACCGAAAAGTTACAACCTGATGGTCCGTGTTGACGATGAGCTTATTCGTGATGACTTTGTACTAACCCAGGCAGGAAATGGTTCGCTATTCCTTTATGATAGCAACGGCAGATTGATCTTTACACAAAGCATGGGGCAACCTTCCTCAGATAGCTTCACGCCGGTTGTTACAGATCTTGGCGGCAATCAGAGAATGGACTTAATAGCACTTGCCGGATTTGGACGACTTTATGCATGGGATCTGATATCAAACCGAAGACTTTTAGACTTGCCAACTACGGGAATGAACTACCCGATTATTGTTGATATTAATGGTGATGGAAACAAAGAGATTGTTGCCCAAACAAGAGAGGGTTTGAGAGCCTGGACAATAATCAGTACCCGCATGGAAGGTCAATCTGAATAACAGATTTTAAAGAATATCTCCCAGTGCTGTTTCCAGGTCCTCAAATTCAAATTTAAAGCCTGCTTTCTGCAATACTTTTGGCTGTACATTCAGGCTTGAAACAACCGGTGCAGCGGCTTCGCCAAGGGCGATATCCAGAACGAATTCCGGCACCCTGAATAAGGAAGGCCTGTTCATCACACGCCCCATTGCCTTTGCGAACTCATTCATTGTTACCGGTTCTGGTGCAGTAGCATTAAAAACATCGTTAATCTCTTCATTTTCTACCGCAAACACGACTGAATTGCAAAGATCTTTCATATGTATCCAGGACAGATACTGAGTGCCGGGGCCAATCGCACCACCTGCAAATAACGAAAAAGGAAGTTTCATTTTTTCAATGACTCCTCCATCTATTTCAAGAACAATCCCAAATCTGGATATCACGACACGAACGCCGAGATCTCTTGCTTTTTTTGCTTCATTTTCCCAATCCTTACACACCTTTGCGAGAAAATCGTCAGCTGCTTTACTACCCTCAGTAATAACATCGTCACCGGCAGGTTCGTAATAATTAATTCCCGAAGCTGATATAAATACATCCGGTCTTTTATTCGATGCTTCGATAGCTTCAACCAAAGCACGGGTCGTTGAAATCCGACTATCGTAAATTTTCTTTTTAACTGTTTCTGTCCATCGCTGGCCAAAAAGATTTTCACCTGCAAGATTAATCACTACATCGATTGATTCCATTACATCAGAAACCTCATCAATAGTGATAAACTTTTGATTTTTGGCTTGCTCAGATTTATAGGACTCAGGAGATCGGGTAACAATAGTTAAGTAATTGCCTTGCTTTAGCAGTTCTGTCCGCAGGTAACTTCCCACAAACCCTGTCCCACCCGTTATTAAAATATTTTTTCCTTCCATAGTAATTACCAAACAATTTGGGACAACAGATCAATCCAATTGATTACAGGAGTGCATAAAAAAAGAAGAACAAAAATGGTGCTGCCAGAATCATTGAGTCAAACCGGTCGAAAAAACCACCGTGGCCGGGCAGTATCGATGAGGAATCTTTTACACCTGCAATGCGTTTTATCCGGCTTGCGGAGATATCCCCAATCGGCCCTGTAATACTTACGATCAACACTGCCGGCACCAAAGCCCATAGCTGCAATGGATAAGCCTCTGCTGCATAAAATGCGATCAAAAAACCAACGGCGGCCCCCAGAAATCCGAAGCCAAATCCTTCCCACGTTTTCTTCGGACTAATTTTTGGTGCTAATTTGTGTTTACCAAAAGATTTCCCGCCAAAATAGGCAAATACATCATTTCCCCAGATCATCAGCATCAGAGTCATTGTAAGCCAAAACCCTTCAATAGAACTACCAAGCTCTCTGATATTAACAAGCATCGCAAAACCCACTGCCGGATATACACCTGTAAATAGAGTAGACAACCACCTTACGGATATTTCAGATCGTTTACTTATTACCGCTATTACGGTTAGCAGAGTTGCAGCAGCGGCAACGGATATACTTAACCACTGCGGAACAAAATCGGGGTTCCAGACCAACAGTACCAAGATCAGCGAAAGTGGAAAATAGTCACCAAATCCGGTCTGCTGCATCATTCTATGAACTTCCCATACCGTAAGCAGCAGTATTGCAAAAATAGCAATTTGAAACGCACCTCCCCCAAGCCAGATCAGCCAGATAAACAGTGCGGCAGCCGGAATCCCTACTAAAACACGTTTTGCTAATTCACTCAAGATTCATCCTCCTTATCCTCATTATCCTCTTCTTCTGATGCATCTTCATCAAGTTCGGCCAAAGCTTCACGAGCCTCATCTTCAAACTCCTTAGGGACATATAGATACACCATCGACATTTCGCCAATATTGAGGCTGTAGGATCGATCTCTTTTTGATAAAATATTGGATGGTATCTGAAGGCTGTTCAGATAGTTTTTAGCCATCTGAACTTCATACTCAGTGCCTCTTTCCAGAATACACACCCAGTTATCAAATTTATTTGGTTCAGAATTTTTAAGCATGGCTTACTCCAGAATAGCTTCTGTTCGATAGATCATTGCATAAATTACACCGGCCGTTAAAATAATACTGGCCAGTAACAACCAAACCGATGGCAGGGTTTCTGCCGTTACATCACCGAATGCGAGTTCAGGATAGGTAGTAGCTAACAAAACAGCTCCCCCATTATTCACAAAATGCGCAACAACAGCCGGCCAGATGCTTCGGCTCAACCATGTCATAGCCGCAAGCAAAATTCCCAGTGAAGCCAGCGGAAGAAGATTTGGGACCTGCAGATGGAACATACCGAATACAAGACCCGAGAAAATGATTGCCAATAGAATCCCCCAGCTTCTCTGAAAAGCCCTGAATATATAGCCTCTGAACAGTACCTCTTCACAAACTGCCGGAACCAGTGCAATATGGAAAAGACCAAACCAAAGGATTCCATCTGTTTTTAGAAATTGCTCAAACATCTCATACTGCGAAACCTGCAGATCCGTCCATGACTCAGGTATCGGTAACAGCGAGTTGAAGTAACCCAGATAAAGTATAATAGGTTGAACAACCACGATTAAAAGTGCACCTAATAAAATATAGGTAGGTGTATCCTGCTTCCATCGAAGCCTTAAAAACTGAGCTACCCCCTCCTCCCTGAGATGGAGCCGGGTAATTAAAAACGTTGCGGCTCCAAGAAATACAATCTGCCCGGTAGAATTACCGATAAAAAGCAGGTCCAGATGATTATGCAGCACCTGTTCCACTTCGGCTGCCGAAGAAATTTCTCCAAAAGCCAGAAGGAGTGCGAAGAAAATTACTCCCGCTGTAACCTGAAACATAACAAACGCTACAATCAGCCAGATGAGTGCTACAGCCCAATCTGCAAAACCGTTACGCTCTGCCCAGGATTGTATTTCTAATTTTGAAAATGAGTTACCCGATGAATCTTTAGACATATATTTAGAAACTAATCTCGTCTTCTTTTTTCGCAAATAGCTTAACTCCAATCATGGCGGTACCCATATTCAGCAGACCCGGCACCGGAATACCGATAAAGAGCTGCCTCAAGAAAGACTGATCTCTCATCGACTGAGCCATTGCGTCCACCATATCGTCTCTTGCATCTGCTGGCAGATCCATTGCTTCAACATTTGCAATCGTTGCCTCAATTAGTTTTTCCGTGTATTCCGGATCAATCAGAAGCCATAATTCATTTAAAACAGTGCTGAAAATTACAATAGCTGCCCCGGTTAAAAATCCCACCAGTGCACCCTGTCCCAATTTCATAAATGGACTCACCTCTTTGGTGTAGTGCCATACTGCGAGCATTCCGGCAAAGGCCGTTGCAAGGCAGATAACTCCGCTGCTAATCATGATGGGAGATATAAAAGATCCCGTGGGTTCCGAATTAATTTGCTGATATCCGAAGTAGAGCCCAATCACAAAGCTTATCAAGCTAAATATTGCACCTACAATAGCTATAGAAGGCCAATATGCGCTAAAGCTAAATGAATTCCCCTGTTCCTGATTTACCTCTTCCATTTCCATAATAGTCCCGTTTTTAAGTTGATTGAAAAAGATCAGCAATTACGATTGAACTGAACATCCCGAGAGGGAGACCCAGTAAAAACCGAGAGCTGTTTGTATTTTCCCACAGTAAAAATAAGTTGCCTGAATAATCGATGATTTGAAGTAAGCCTGCAAACAAAAGACAGGCTAATGGCCACTTTTTTTTAAATACCCTGTTTTTAAGCAGCGGAATAAGCCCCCAACCTGTTAAAAGACCCAAAAAAATTCCGAAACACCGGGTATTTACGGCCATCAGTTCTCCCATAAAGACAAATGTACGGTCGGGAATTTGATGGCAAACACCTCTGAACAGCTGTTCTGTCCAATGCCCCCCGGCTTCTCCGCCCCAAATTCCACTTCCCAGCGAGAACAGCACCATCAAACTCAGTGCTATGAGCACACCTGTGTATAGTAATTTGTACTTCATTCATTGGCTTGATTCTCCAGATGCATCAAAAAATGATCCGGTGCTTTACAGGGACGGCGGGTAGTACTGTCGGCAAAACAGAGATTTACCTGTCCCAAAACATGAGGCGTATCCTGCCGCTCAGTAAAAATCCGATAAAAGGTTTCCAGCCGAACAAGGGGTTTATCAAAAACTGAAATCTCAATTCTCATCTCCTCATCATAGAAAATGGGAGATTTATATTCGATCTGAGAATAGGTCACCGGCAACATTACGCCCTCCTCTTCAAGCTTTTTATAGGAGAAACCAAGAGAGCGGATCATTTCTGTACGTGCCACTTCAAAAAACTCAAGATACCGGCCATAGTAGACATAACCCATTTGATCCGTTTCACTATATCTGCTTCGGAGCAGATGTTGATAGCGTAATACCGGATCTTTTTCCGGAAGGTTAATCATCTAATTTAATCCTTTTTGGCTGATGCCGTTTCCCAGGCACCCATGGAAGCGTATTTTTCAAGTCGCTGATCAATCAGCTTATCAACCTTTAACTTATTCAGCTTTTTGAGGCTCTTGAGAATCTGTTTTTTCACCTCTTCAGCTGCCAACCCATAATTGCGATGTGCTCCGCCAAGCGGTTCAGGAATAATACCGTCAATCACTTTAAGTTCAAGCAGATCTTTAGCTGTTGGTTTGAGAGCTGAGGCTGCCTGCTCCTTATAATCCCATGTTTTCCATAAAATCGATGAACATGACTCCGGAGCAATCACTGAGTACCACGTATTTTCCATCATGTATACCTCGTTCCCCATTCCGATACCGATAGCACCACCACTGGCTCCCTCACCGATTACAATACCTACAATAGGCACTTCAAGAACGGCCATCATTTTCAGGTTTTTAGCAATTGCTTCCGCCTGTCCACGCTCTTCAGCTTCCAGCCCCGGATAAGCGCCGGGTGTATCGAGCAGTGTTACTACAGGTATACCAAACTTCTCGGCCAGCTTCATCAGTCGGTATGCTTTTCTGTATCCCTCGGGATTGGCCATTCCAAAATTTCTGTACTGACGGCTTTTTGTGTCGCGTCCCTTCTGATGCCCCATAATCATAACCGACTGCCCATCTATAGTGGCAAAACCGCCTACAATCGCTTTATCGTCAGAGTGATAGCGATCTCCGTGAAGCTCAATAAAATCATCCGTTATTCTCTCAATGTAATCCAGCGTATATGGACGTTCAGGATGACGTGCAAGCTGTACCCTTTGCCAGCGTGTCAGATTGGTAAAAATGGACTCACGCAGCTGATCCGCCTTTTTTCGGAGACGATCAATCTCAGGCTGAAGAACTTTATCATCAACAGAGATCTCCTGCAGTTCATCTATTTTCTTTTCTAAATCGGCAATGGGCTGTTCAAAATCGAGATATTGCATAACTATCAATTTGTTTTAATCAGAGTGCTAATATAATAACAATTCTACTGCCTGTTATAACACTTTTCTTATTCAGAGATTTCCATCTTTTCGGCAAAGTAGGCACAAAAGTCGCGCATATCACCACTTATTCGAGGATCATTGATCGATTTTTCGAGTGTATCGGCCATCGTTACCAAAGTTTGATGAAAAAAAATCTTCATCTCATCCACAGTCATATCTTTTGTCCACAGGTCGAGCCTGAGGGTATCTTTTCGCTGATGATCCCACATTGAAAGAATCATGGCGCGGCAGTTGGCCTCATCATAACCTTGTAAATCGGTTGCGCTCCACCGGATATTTTCAGGGATATTTTTTTCGTCAAGTTCTACTTCAATATCAATTTTCTTGTTTTTATCAGACATATAAATCTATGGTTTACAATTTGTTCGTAAAGTGTCCAGCACAAACTGAAAGTCTTCAGGCAGCTCAGAATCAAACTCCACATACTCGTCCGTTTCGGGGTGAATAAACCCTAGTGTTTTTGCATGAAGTGCTTGCCGTTCCAGTTTGGCAAAAAGGTTGTTAAACATCGCTTTTCTTGAACCGGTATTCGGTCCGTAACGCACCGAGTTGCCGCCATACGTAGGGTCACCGAAAACATAATAATTCTCGTGCTGCATGTGAACACGGATCTGGTGTGTTCTTCCTGTCTCCAGGTTAATTTTAAGGAGTGCCAAATGGTCAAACCGTTCAATCGTTTCAAAGTGGGTTATGGCGCTCTTTCCTTTCTTCTCCTTTAGCACGGTCATAACTTTTCTGTCGCGGGGCGACCGGCCAACATTTCCTTCAATCGTACCGCTGTCCGGCGGATTCCCCCACGCAATTGCCCAGTATGTGCGCTCTACACTTTTCTCAGCAAACTGCTCAGAAAGCTTTTTATGAGCCACTTCATTCTTCGCTACAACAAGAAGTCCACTGGTATTTTTATCCAGGCGATGTACAATTCCGGGCCTAACGGTCTCTTCATCATCTTTCGACAAGCTGTCAGCATGATAGAGCAACCCATTGACCATGGTACCCGACCAGTTTCCATATGCCGGGTGAACAACCATTCCTGCTTCTTTGTTAACCACAATCAGATGGTCGTCTTCATAAACAATGTTGATCGGTATATCTTCCGGTTTAGCCTCGGGAGATGGAGGTTTGGGGAGGCTGATCTCAATTTTATCACCCGGCTGCATGATATAGGAAGACTTCTCAAGCTTACCATTCACCAGCACATGACCATCTTTGATTGCTTGTTGTACTTTATTTCGGGAAGCGTTCTGAACAAATGACGTGATGTATTTATCCAGTCGAATATCGGTATGCTGCCCCTCAGGTACATTGAGCAGGTATTCGGTTCTGTTCGGATTTTCTCTTTCTACTAGCATGCGGGCAAAAATACAAAAAATCTCTGTTTGTATTCAGTAAAGCGATTTTTAAAATCGTGACTTAATTATTGGCAGGGTTTGAAGAAGTGTCTTTCACTTTTTGGCGAAGCTTCATCTCAGTTTGATATAAATCTCCATCTCTAATCAATTCTACGTGCATATCATCCCCAACATCATAATCACGCAAAAGTGCCCAGGCGTGCATTTCACTCATCACCCGTTCATCACCGATACGTACAATCACATCGCCCGGAAGAATTCCACACTCAAAAGCAGGGCCGTTCCTATTTACACTGGTAACCAGCAAGCCCTGAACGTATGGCAGACGGTATCGATAAATGAGCTGTTCAGTCATAGATGTGAACTCCATGCCGGGGTCGTAGTCGAGCATTACTACACCGCTGGTAAGCAGCTGTGAAATTATTTTTTCGATACGGTTGCTTGGAATCGCAAAGCTCAGTCCCACAAACCCCGCACTTGTCCCACCGGTGTAGATAAATGTGTTCATACCAATTACCTCTCCGTTGCTATTCAGAAGAGGTCCGCCGGAATTTCCCCGGTTAATTGCTGCATCCGTCTGAATCATATCGATAAAAACACGCGGATTATTCGGATTAGCCCGAAAATCACGATTCTTCGCACTCACAACACCTACAGTTACTGATGGCTGACCATCGTCAAAAAGCCCGAATGGATTACCCAGGGCAATCGACCACTCCCCCACAATTACACTGTCAGAATCCGTGAAGTTTAAATATGGGAATGTCTGATCAGACTTTATTCTGATCAGAGCGATATCGGTAAGTTCATCATATCCAATAAGGTCGGCTTCAAAGGTAGATCCATCCCCCGTTGAGATCATAATTTCAGATGGATTAGTGCCCACAACATGCTGGTTTGTCACAACCAAACCATCTTCGCTGATAATAAAACCGGAGCCCATACTGGTATTTTCTCTTGGGAGTTGATCACCAAAAAAGAACCGGAAAAACTCATCTCTGGGTGTATCTTGCCGGCGGATTGGCTCTGTAGCCATAATACTTACAACGGCCTCACTGCCTTTCTCTACAGCCCGCGTAATCGCATTAATTCGGCTCGACTCAATTCTATTACCCGTATCTTCTGAACCTGACAGCGAATTAACGGCAACGCTATTGTCCGTATCTGAATTTTGAACATAAGCCGCTGAGAATGGTGCGCTTTCTGTAAGCTGCTCACTATCGATGGAAGATGCCGCATCATCATGCTCGCCTTGCGATTGACATGATGCCAAAAACAGAGCTAAAGTGAACAAAATGATATGTGTTAAAAACTTTTTCAATCAGATTTAAGCTGTTTTCTGCCAATTGCTATTACATCTTCTATGGTTTTCTCAAGCGGACCGGTATGCCATGCACCGGCGGCTTTTTTATGTCCTCCGCCATCTAGCTCGCGAGCCCATTGGTTCACGTCTACATCGCTTCTGGATCTCAGACTCATCTTAACGCCATCTTCTGCTAAATCTTTCATTAAAATAGCCGCTTTCACACCGGCAATACTGAGGGGATAACTTACAAAACCCTCTGTATCGCTGTTTGTTGTTCCGGTTTTTTCGAGCATCTCTTGCGTAACGTACATCAACGCAATCTGATTGCTCTCATACAACTTAATCGTCCCAAGCGCCTCACTCAGTAATTTATATTGTGCTTCCGTTTTTGTTGAAAAAACCTGTTCTGCAACAATGTTGGGCTTAAAATCTCCACGTCTCAATATATCAGCTACAGCTTCAAGAGTTTCGGGAGTTACACTATCGAATTGCAAGGAACCTGTATCCGTTATAATACCCGTGTAGAGCGCTTTTGCCGCATCAGCATCCAGATGCTCAATGTTATGTTCCTTATAAAGATTATAAATCAATTCACACGTAGACGATGCTCCGGGCACCGAAATCTGGAGGTCGAACTCATCATTGGGATCCGGATGGTGATCCACCATCCAAAATGGGGCTTCAATCGATTTCGACCAGCTATCTGAATGAGAAAATCTGTGTAGTGCGTTTCCATCAACCAAAATCACCAAATCACACTCCTTTACTTTCTCTAAATCAAATTTCTGAATTGGAAAATAATTTGAGAGCCACTCCAAATTTAAGGGTACATCGTCATCGTTAAAAGCCTGAACATCAAACCCATTCTTTTTTAACCACAGGCAGAGCCCAACTTGTGAGCCGATACAGTCGCCATCGGGACGAATGTGTGATACTACTCCAATTCGCTTGTAATTTTTTATCTTTTTGATGAATTCTTTAAACATAATTCTTTATCCTGAACCTGATTTTAAAACGGCTTTTCACTCAATTTTTGAAAAGATGTAAACGTAGGCGTAAATGAGGTAAAACGTCAAATTAAACTTTAATTGTCGAGAATCATTAAACTGATGCAAGTTGTAATCTTATGTGACGGCAATCCCCCAAGGCCTGAACAACTAAAAGAGGCCCTCAAACATTCAGACCTGTTTATCGCTGCAGATGGCGGCGCATTTATTGCTGAAAGTATGGGATTTAAACCTGATGTTATCATTGGTGATCTGGACAGCTATTCTGAAACCGGAAACGAAGAAGGAACCGTAATTCACGACCCTGACCAGGAAACAAACGATCTCGAAAAAGCGCTGGCTTACGCTTACAAACGAGAAGGTAAAGATATCCTTGTGTTTGGAGCTACAGGAAAACGGCTGGATCACACTCTGAAAAATCTCTCCGTACTAAAGCAGTTTAACAATCAATTCAAATCACTCGTATTTAAAGATAAGTACTCAGTCGTTTTTCTGCTGCCGGAACAGTACAACACCGAGCTGCCTCTCCACACAACCGTTTCACTGTTCCCGCTTTCGGGTAGAGTGGAAGGCATTACAACATGCGGCTTAAAATACTCCTTATCCAACGGTGCACTCGAAAATGGCATTCAAGACGGCAGTTCTAATCTGACCATCGAAAAAAAGATCGAAATTGTGCATAAAAAGGGAGACCTTCTCATCTTCATTAATCACAAAACTGACAGGTAGTGGAATCCACATTTTCTGTACTCGACTGGTTACTCGTTGCAAGTTACTTTGTATTTCTGATCTGGCTTAGCTGGAAAAAAGGATGGTCTTCCGACAATGAGGAGGAGTTTTTGCTTAGCGGCAGAAAAGTGACCCTCCCTGCTTTTGTTGCCACTTTAGTATCCACCTGGTATGGAGGAATTTTAGGTGTCGGTGAATGGAGTTACCAGTATGGAATTTCTCAATGGCTCATTCTTGGAGCACCTTTTTACATCTTTTCTGCTCTGTTTGCCATTTTCCTTGCCGGTAAGATTCGCCTGAACAAAGCCCTCACCATTCCGGAAGCGATCGCAAACCGATATAACGAGAAAGCCGGCCGTTTAAGCGCTCTGCCAATCTTTATCCTGGTTAGTCCAGCGCCATACATTTTAATGCTTGGATTGCTTTTTCAATTCCTGTCGGGAGGTGAAGCTCCGTTTCTCTTTTATGCCTCGCTGGTAGCTCTTTTCTCTGTTCTTTATATCACTATCGGTGGTTTTGGGGCAGTGATCCGCACCGACATTCTGCAAGTTATTCTAATGTTTTCGGGATTCATTATCCTGCTTCTGTTTGCAGTTGGCACATTTGGAGGATTCGGCAACCTGTCTGAAGCGGTTACGGATATCCATTTCGACATTACCGGAGGCAACACCATCCAATATATTCTTGTTTGGTTTTTTATTGCTCTCTGGACATTTGTAGATCCAAGTTTCCACCAGCGGGCTGCTGCAGCTGAATCACCCGAAACGGCTCGAAAAGGAATATTTGTATCTATCCTTTTCTGGATTGGGTTCGACTTTTTAACCGCATTCGCCGGACTTTACGCCTTCGCCATACTTGGAGCAGGGCTGGAACAACCTGTGCTCGCATACCCAATGCTGGCCGACCAAATTCTTCCTATCGGTTTAAAGGGACTCTTCTTTGTCTCTTTGCTGGCTACCATTATGTCTACACTAGACAGCTATCTCTTTATTTCAGGGCAAACTCTTGGGCGTGATTTCCTGGTTAAATATTTCCCGAAAACTAATCCTAACCTGCTCACCAGAATCGGAATCCTGATCTCTGCAATACTTGGAATTTTGCTGATCATCATCTATCCAAGCGTGATCGATTTGTGGTATGTAATCGGTTCTGTATTTATCCCCGGTCTACTGATTCCGGTTCTTGGTATCTATCTTCAGCCATTTAAATTGAAAGATACCTTCGTTATTGGCACCATCATTGGGGCTTCTGCAGTATCATTTATATGGCTCATTATGGGGACAATGGTACCCGATCAATCTGTTGGATATGCGTTCTATGGAGTAGAGCCTTTCTATCCGGGACTGGCAGTCGCTATTCTGATCTGGCTGGTTGGCAGAGATGGTGATCAGAATGAGCATTCAGGTTGATTTGAGCAAGTGGCTTAAATTGAGCTTGTGGATGGGAATCAAATATTTGTTTTGAAACACATCTTTTTGAATTCCTAACAAGCCAGTACCTCTGAAGTCCACCACGCAGTAATTATCTTCAGCGCTTACTACTTCGCCGATTCCGTAATATTCAGGAGAAGGGCCATAGTACACCAGATCACCCAAATGAATAGGGTTGATTGCCCGCCGGTGATACGGATAGATCACCGGAAGCAGATCGAGCCGATATGATAGCCGCCGATTTTTGGTACTCATGGGTTAAATCGTATTTCCCTTTCTGATGGTCCTTTTGGGGTAATAGTTACGGTTTTGGAGTTTGAAGGTAAAATTTCCCGTATTCGTTCGGGCCATTCAATAATACAAATTCCGTCTCCATAAAAATATTCTTCTGCGCCAATCTCAAGTGCTTCCCTAATATCTTCCAGGCGATAACAATCAAAATGATAGATATTGGCTCTATCGCCCCGGTATTCGTTTATTAATGCAAAGGTAGGCGAGGATACCGCATTCATTTCAATTCCGAATGCTGTCACAAATCCTTTTGTAAAGTGTGTTTTCCCTGCTCCTAAATCACCTTCGAGGCATATAACGTCGCCTGGTTTAGTATGTTTTGCATACTCTTTTGCAATCCGGAACGTATCCTTTTCGCTGTGGCTTATTATCTTATCCATCTGTCTACTTCTTCGATTTCAGCACAGATATCGGTAAAATGACCTCCTCCATGGAAGCACCTCCATGCTGAAAGGTGTCTCTATACCGATTTTGAAACTTATTGTAGTTATTGGGATAGACAAAAAAGTAATCCTCTTTAGCGATGATATAGCTGTTTGCAGGTGGCTCGACCGGCAACATATACTCTTCCGGTTTGTCTATATAAATTGCAGCGCTCTCTTCAGCTCTTAGATTTCGTCCATATTTGTATCTCAAATTGGTGGCTGCATCTTTATCACCAAAAACTTTTGTATCCCGCAATGCCCGAACCGAACCGTGATCGCTTGTCACAACTACAGTAACATCTTCATCAGCAAGCTCTTTAAAAATTCTCAAGAGTGATGAATGCTGAAACCACGTCTCAGTTAAAGAACGGAATGCAGGAACGTCCGGAGCAATCTGTTTCAGAACTTCCGAATCTGACCGGCTGTGAACCAGTGTATCCACAAAATTATATACAATGGCTGTTAACGGAGATTGCGTGTAGTTCGAAATTTTTGATGCAATACGGTTTCCATCATCCGGGTCGATCACTTTTTCATATTTCACCTGGTCTGAAAAATGATTCCGCTGCAGATACTTTTTCAGCAGTTCCTCTTCATGGCGATTCAAAGATGTTTCATCCTGCCCCATCTCCCACAGCTGCGGGTATCTTCGCTTGATCTCCTGGGGGTACATTCCGGAAAATATCGCATTTCTGGAGTATGGAGTGGCTGTAGGAAGAATGGAGTAGTAAAAATCGGTATCGATGGTATAGTATTCAGAAAGAATATTTTGAAAAAGCAGCCATTGGTCAAAACGCATACAGTCGATGAGAATAAACACTACTTTTTCATCATCTCTCAAACGAGGGAACACCTTTTCGTTCATCAAAAAAGGGCTCAGCAGAGGGGCGTCATCATTGTTTTTAAGCCAGCTCTTGTACTCCATTTTTAAAAAACGGCCAAACGCCTGATTTGCCTGCTGAAACTGATCCTGTAACACTTGTTGCAGCCCTTCGTCGCTCGACTCCAGGTTCATTTCCCAATGCGTCAGCGTTTTATAAATTTCTATCCAGCCCTTCCAGTCGGTATTTTCACTGAATCGTGATGAAAGCTCATTAAAATTTTTGAGGTACGACTGCGCTGCCTTTTCATTCTGAATCCTCTGCTTATCCAGAATTCGTTTTACGGTAAGCAGAATCTGATTCGGGTTAACAGGCTTGATCAGGTAGTCAGCAATTTTACTCCCAATCGCATCTTCCATAATCGACTCCTCCTCACTCTTGGTGATCATCACTACAGGAAGAGATGGCTGAATATTCTGAATCTGATCCAGCGTGGCAAGCCCATCCATCCCGGGCATCTGTTCATCAAGAAAAACGATATCAAACGGTTTCCTTTTTATCAAAGAGACTGCATCCTCGCCATTTGTTACGGGAGTAATATCAAACCCTTTATTTTCTAAAAAGATAATGTGTGCTTTGAGCTGATCGATCTCGTCATCAGCCCATAAAATTCGATTCGCCATATAAATACTTTAAAAAGTTCACTTAAAAATAGTGAAAGCACACGGTTATAGAAAAGCAGAACGTGAACTGAGCAAAGAATTAAACTGATTTTGCAGGTTTTAACTAAACCAATCACTCATAATGTTATAAGCGGTCGTATTGTTTCCAACCTCTTTTCACCTATTCCCCTAATTTCAATCAATTGATCTTTTGAAACAAAAGGTCCGTTAGTATTGCGCCACTCTACGATCCTGGAGGCATAAGCCGGGCCAATTCCCGGTAATTCCTGTAACTTTTCTGCCGATGCTTTATTGATGTTTATTAACGAACCTGCATCAACCTTCGTATTATTGTTTGCAGTATCAGGTGGAACGGTATCCAATACGGCTTCAATTTGCGGAATATTTTCAAAATGGACATCAATTTCAGGGCTATAGCGTTCTAATATTCTTTCCCTTTCTGCTGTAAATTGTGCGCTTCTGGCAGCAAAAATCGAGTCAGAAACGGAGTAGTCAAACTCGGGTTTTGGAAAAATCAGGTCTGCACTGCTGTATAAAAGCGTAGTTATAACTGTCACTATCATTAAGAAAGAGATTGCTATTCTTTCACTGCGTTTGATCTGAAGTCGCTCGAGGAGATAGAAGAGTTTCCGTTTCATAATTCTCTTGTTTTACTGAGGTTTACAAAGGGCTTTTTCAATCAATTCCCTTACCTTTATGAAACGAAAAATC
>LKNA01000044.1 GCA_001564065.1 Chitinophagaceae bacterium T5-Br10_B2g13 | reverse complement strand
TTTCTTACAAGGATAATACTCCATCCGGAGCATTGATTAGCTGTGGCTGTTTGTTACGATTCAGATGTCGATCGAATATCAACAGAAAGTATTCACCCCATGATAAGCTGCTCCAGCGGAGCAGTAGTTTTGTACAACACAAAGCCCCAAACCATTTACCTGCGCCGGAGGTGCAGTACTTTCTTTCGAGATCTTTACCATATCCTAGTCTTCTTTTTGAGTAAAAAAATCTTCCCGAGCCCAAAATATCTTCATATGTTTCTGATGCGGTTTTTTCATGGAATAAGTGCAAATAAAATCCAATCTAATGTTGACATGATGAGAAATTAATCCTTATCTTAGGAGTCTAGTTGGGAGATGGTAATGACATCAAATAATTCAACTATACATATTGACATCGCGGGGTGGAGCAGCTGGTAGCTCGTCGGGCTCATAACCCGAAGGTCGTAGGTTCGAATCCTACCCCCGCCACTATCAAAAGGCTCAATTGCTCACGCTGTTGGGCCTTTTTTATTTTAAGTTCTTGCCTCATGTTTACGGTTTACGTTCTTCATTCAAAAAAATATGACAAGATCTATATCGGCTACTCTTCCAATCTCGAAGAACGTTTGAGGTCACATAACAAATTGGGAACCAAAGGATTACCGTCCCTGGACTCTCATCCATACCGAAGAATTTGACACCAAAAAAACTCGCCATGGCCAGGGAACAACAATTAAAAAGCGGACAAGGCAGACAGTGGATTCGTAAAACTCTTCTCAATTCCTAGCTCGTCGGGCTCTTATCCGCCTGAGGCGGACGTTGGTTCGAACCCGCCACTATCAAAAGGCTCAATTGCTCACGCTGTTGGGCTTTTTTTATTTCTACAGCTTTGTGGTAAAACAATAGTAAAACAAATCCGCCTTTTTCTTCCCCTCCACTCTCAAAACCTACTCTTCAGGTTATATTGATCCGGGCCAAATTCAATCTTCATCAGCTCGATTCTCATCCCACTTCCAACTTTAAAACTTATAGGCATGGTTCTCTCCTAATTTGTAAAGAAAATCGCTACCCGTCGCCCCGAATGGGGGTTTTTACTATCTTATCATCAATAAATAACACTAAACGACTTTCTCACTTTATGCTTTCCACCAAAGAATCTATCGAACTTGAAAATAAATACGGTGCTCATAACTATCACCCGCTCCCGGTTGTACTGGCTAAGGGCGACGGTGTCTATGTTTGGGACCCAGAAGGGAAACGATATTTCGATTTTCTATCCGCTTACTCGGCCGTAAACCAGGGCCATTGCCACCCCCATATAATTGGAGCTCTCAAGAAACAAGCCGAGACACTCACGCTCACATCAAGGGCATTTTACAATAACGTATTGGGCGAGTATGAGCAGTTCATCACCAACATGTTTGGGTTTGAAAAAGTACTGCCTATGAATACAGGAGCCGAGGGTGTGGAAACGGCCATCAAAATTTGCCGAAAGTGGGCATATGAGAAAAAAGGGATTCCCGAGAATGAAGCCAAAATCATTGTAGCGAAAAATAATTTTCACGGTCGGACTACGACTGTTATTTCATTTTCCAATGATGCGGATGCCAGTAAAAACTTTGGGCCATACACACCGGGTTTCATCAAGGTTGAGTATAACGATCTCGATGACCTGGAGAAAACACTCAAGGAAGAGAACATTGCCGGATTTTTGATTGAGCCGATTCAGGGCGAAGCCGGGGTAATGGTTCCTGATGAAGAGTACCTGAAAAAAGCTGCTGCGCTCTGTAAAAAGTACAACGCACTTTTTATCGCCGATGAGATTCAAACCGGAATTGCGCGAACGGGATCACTTCTGGCCGTTTGTGGAAATTGCACCTGCCAGGGAAGCTGTGAGCGTCAGCCTGATCATTATGTTAAACCCGATATACTGATTCTCGGTAAAGCTCTCTCCGGCGGTGTTTATCCCGTGTCTGCTGTTCTTGCCGATGATGAGATCATGGATGTTATCCAACCGGGGCAACACGGTTCCACATTTGGCGGAAACCCGCTGGCTGCCCGTGTGGCCATTGCTGCATTGGAAGTTGTTCGGGACGAAAAACTTGCCCAGAATGCCCGTAAACTTGGAGAAATATTCCGGCAAGCAATGAACAATTTAAAGGAAGAGTGTGAATTGATTCGTTTAGTTCGCGGAAAGGGACTCCTCAACGCCGTTGAAATTAACGACTCACCCGACAGTACCACTGCCTGGGATCTTTGTGTAAAACTGAAGGATAACGGCCTTCTTGCCAAGCCTACTCACGGCAATATTATCCGATTTGCACCACCATTGGTTATGAATGAGGAACAGCTTCAAAAATGCATCGAAATTATCAGGAAAACTTTCCTTGAATTTGAAGCTTAAAAGCCTCTACTTACCATCAAACAGGAGCTAAAAATTAAACTTTAAACGACACACTACATGAAAGGGATACAACCAAAAAACGTACGCTCAACACTACAAAAACATATTCTTGCAGATGGGTATGAGATGGTTCTCGACCTCAAGAAGAGTAAAGGATCTTATCTGCATGACTCAGCATCAGGAAAAGATTATCTGGACTTTTTTACATTCTTCGCTTCCAACCCTCTGGGAATGAATCACGATAAGCTGGCCGGCGACTCAGACTTCGTAGCCAAGCTGGGCCAGGTTGCCATCAACAAACCGTCAAACTCGGATGTTTACACCGAAGAGATGGCTCATTTTGTAGATACATTTTCAAGAGTTGGCATCCCTGACTACATGCCGTATGCGTTTTTCGTATCCGGCGGCGCATTGGCTGTAGAAAATGCCTTAAAAGTAGCATTCGACTGGAAGGTGCAGAAAAATTTCAAAAAAGGCTATCGTACTGAAAAGGGACATAAGGCCCTTCATTTAGACAAAGCATTTCATGGACGCAGTGGGTATACCCTTTCACTGACAAATACCGATCCCAAAAAGGTAAAATACTTTCCAAAATTTGACTGGCCAAGGATTCATAACCCGGCTGTTAAATTTCCTCTGAATGCAGAGAATAAAAAACAGGTGGAAATGGAAGAGGCACAGGCGCTGGCTCAGGCTCGTCAATATTTCGAAACGTATAAGGATGATATCGCCTGTATTCTTCTCGAGCCGATTCAGGGTGAGGGCGGCGACAACCACTTCAGAGTTGAGTTTCACCAGGCACTGCGCGACCTCTGTGATGAGTTTGACGCATTACTGATTTACGATGAGGTTCAAACCGGTGTGGGTCTAACCGGAAAATTCTGGGCTCACGAATACTATGTGAAACCGGATATATTAGCTTTCGGGAAAAAAGCACAGGTTTGCGGAATTCTGGCCAGCGACAGGATTGACGACATCGAAACCAACTGCTTCCATGTTTCGTCCCGAATCAATTCTACATGGGGCGGTAACCTGGTCGACATGGTTCGGTTTGATCGCATTCTTGAAATTATCGAGGAAGAGAAACTGGTAGACAATGCGGCCACTGTCGGCAAACACCTCCAGGAACAGATCACGAACCTATCTAATGAATTTGAATACATCTCAAATCCAAGAGGTAAAGGCCTGTTCTGTTCTATGGATCTGCCAAACTCTCATGCACGAGATGAAGTTGTAAAAGAGTGCATGAATAATAACCTGATGATTTTAGGCTGCGGCTCAAAGACCATTCGTTTCCGTCCGCCGCTAACTGTAGAGAAGGCTCATATTGATGAAGGAATTGATATCATCAGAAAGAGTTACAAAACAGCCATTGAGAAGTGCCCGGTTGTTGGAGAGTAAGCATAACATTCGTGGCACGCATCAAAGTGGTGCCACGAGCTAGAATGCGTCTTGTTGGAGAATAAATTTAAAATCCCTATCAGACCGCTAAAGTCGGTCAGATGGGTTTTTCCAGATTCATCCGTCTGACCGCGTGAAGCGGTCTGACGGAGTTTTTTATACCATCTGATGAGACTCGGGCTGAATTGTAATTTCATTCAGAACAGAATCGTCCGGCTGTGATGCGGAGTAATAAACTGCTTTTGCAACTTGCTCCGGCGTTAGCATTTTATCAGTCTGCACTCGCATGTCGATGTTAGGATTCTCCCAGAAATCAGTAGCCACTCCGCCAAGATATAGCAGTGAAAATTTAACACCCGATCTCTTATTCTCTTCAACAAGTGCTTTGGTAAAACCGGTAACTGCATATTTAGAAGCTGAGTAAACGGATGAATTTCTCATCACTGCTTTTCCGAGAATTCCGGGAAACATAATAACCCTGCCTTTTTTGGCTGTTGCCATATAGCGGGTAACCGTTTGTGTTACAAGAAATGTGCCGTAGACATTCACATCAAACACTTCTTTTGCCTCTTCAGGTTTGATGTCGAGCAGGGGCTGGATCATTCCCAAACCAAAGGCGTTGACAAGCACATCGATATCACCGAGCTCCTCAGTAACTTCCCGGGCCATGTCGGAGACAGATCCCAGATCGGTCACATTCACCTTAATGGCAAATGCCTCTCCTCCATTGTCGTTAATCTCTTTCGCTTTCTCTTCTGCCTTCTCTTTATTTCTGGCAGCTAATACAACTTTTGCGCCGGCCTTTGCGAACAGATCGGCGGAGGCTCTTCCAATTCCGCCTGATCCGCCAACGATGAGTACAATCTTATCTTCCATAATTTCTTTTTTGGGTTTGAAATTTCCACTTTCAAAAGCCCAAAGAGATTCAAATCGTTCACGAAAAAGTGAATTTTACACGATCATCCTTAAAGAAGAAAAATGTAAGATCTACTGTTCCATTGCTTTTGGAATTGTAGACTCATAGACCTCAGAAAGGTTAGAAACCGGAAGATTTACAGATTGATTGATTGTTAGCGAATCCCCTGAAACTGTACCCAGTACGTGAAACGGTACGCCACTTTCGTTCATCGCATTCTCCAGTTCAGATACGTTCTCTTTTGGAACCGTAACAACTATTCCTGATTGTGCTTCACTAAAGAGAAGTTCATGTATGTCTCCTCCCATTTTTTCAAGGGATACATCGGCGCCCAAACCTGAGTGAATTGCCATCTCTGCAAGCGTTACGCTCATCCCGCCGTCAGAAACATCATGTGCAGAATTTACAGTCTTACTGTGAATCAGATTTAATACAGTTTGCTGGAGTTTTACTTCCAGATCAAGGTCCAATTCGGGAGCATCACCGGTTGTAAGTCCTTGTACAGCTTTAATATACTCTGATCCACCCAATCCTTTTCTCTCGGCACCAAGATAGTAGATCACATCCCCGCTGTTTTTGAACTGGGGAGTCATGGTATGATTTTCTACGTCCTCGATCAGACCGAGCATTCCGATCACGGGAGTTGGGAAAATTGCTCCGTTTGGATTTTCATTATATAAACTCACGTTACCGCCCGTAACCGGAGTATTCAGTGCGCGGCATGCGTCTCCCATTCCTGCCAAAGCCTCGCTAAATGTCCAGTATACTTCGGGTTTGTATGGATTTCCAAAATTAAGACAGTTAGAGATAGCTACCGGTTTTGCACCGCTGCAAACGACGTTCCGCGCTGACTCAGCCACTGCAATTTGCCCGCCACGCCGAGGATTCAAATAGACATACCGTCCATTACAGTCGGTTTTTACAGCCAGTCCTTTTTTGGTTCCTTTGATTCTAATCACACCCGAATCGGAAGCGCCCGGAGCGTTCACCGTATTCGTCCGTACTGTAGTATCGTACTGTTCGTGGACCCACCTCTTTGAGGCTACATTCGGGGAAGCCAGCACTCTGAGCAGAGATTCGTTTACATCTTCCGGATGTTTGATGGTCGAAAAATCAAAATTTTGTACTTCATCTATGTAGGCGGGCTTCTTTCTCTCGCGCTCATATTGTGGAGCTCCACCGCCCAATACCAGTGAGTCGGCCGGGATTTCCGCTTTCACTTCACCATCTTTGATATAGGTCAGTTTATCGCCTTCAACTACTTCACCGATAACGACCGCATTCAGGTCCCACTTTTCAAATACATCAATAATTTCCTGCTCACGGCCTTTTTCAGCCACAACCAGCATCCGCTCCTGACTCTCACTCAGCAGAAGTTCATAGGCGGTCATACCCTCTTCACGCATCGGAACCTTATCGAGGTCCAGCGTCATACCCTGTCCGCCACGGGCGGTCATTTCAGATGATGAGCTGGTAATTCCTGCTGCACCCATATCCTGAAGCCCAACAATTGCACCGGTTTTCAAAGCTTCAAGACTTGCTTCAAGCAGAAGTTTCTCCGTAAAGGGATCCCCCACCTGCACGCTTGGCCGCTTTGCTTCACTCTCCTCACTGATCTCCTCTGATGCAAACGTTGCTCCATGAATTCCATCACGGCCGGTACTGGCTCCTACAATCAGAACAGGGTTTCCAATTCCCTCGGCAATGGCAGAGGCTGTCTCGCCATGTTTCACAATACCCACACTCATCGCATTCACAAGGGGATTCCCTTCATAAGCCTCATCGAAGTAGATCTCTCCCCCAACTGTGGGAATACCAAAAGAGTTGCCATAGTCGGAAATTCCGCGCACAACCCCATCCAACAGATAACGCACACGGGGATTCTCCATCGACCCAAATCGCAGAGAGTTGAGCGAGGCTACCGGCCGGGCACCCATCGTAAAAATATCCCGGTGAATTCCGCCAACTCCGGTTGCCGCTCCCTGGTAGGGCTCCACGGCAGACGGGTGATTATGACTCTCAATCTTGAATGCACAAGCCAGGCCATCTCCGATATCCACCAATCCGGCATTCTCTTCACCCGCATCCACTAATAGCTGTTCACCTTCTCTCGGCAGCTTTTTAATCTCCAGAATGGAGTTTTTATAAGAGCAGTGTTCACTCCACATAACAGAATAGACTCCCAGTTCTGTAAAAGTTGGAGTTCGCCCCAGAAAGTTCTTAATCATTTCAAACTCTTCCTCATTTAAGCCGTGTTCGATGGCCAGATCGAGGGTAACTTCAGGTTCCTTTGGAGATTTATTAGACATATTTTTGGATCTGTAACTTGTGAAATTCGATGTGCGCTTAAGGTAAGAAAAGTTCAGGTTTCGATCTGTGTAAATCCTTGAAATAATCTTGCTCCCTGCGGGTTATCTTCTTCGCTGCTTAATGATTAAATTCAAAACTGTTTTTCACAATCAATTTGAATATTTTTATTGAGCTCGAAAATCATCATAACTGATAATTAGATTATGGATCCTGTCTACTTTGATAATGCGGCTACCACACCGGTCGACCCCGATGTACTTGAAACCATGCTTCCTTACTTTACAGAAGATTTTGGAAATGCTGATGCAGCGCACCAGTTTGGCAGAAACTGCAAAGTTGCCGTTGAAGATGCACGCGAAAACATCGCGCGTCTTTTAAATGCTGAACCTTCTGAAATCATCTTTACCAGCGGAGGAACAGAAAGTGATAATGCGGCAATTAAAGGGGTATACTCTGCACTCTCGCCTGCCGGCAAGAACGAAATTATTACCTCACCAATTGAGCATCACGCCGTAATGCATCCGGCAGAATCACTGAAAAGGCAGGGTGCTAAGGTTATATATCTTAAACCTAATTCAGACGGTATCATCACGGCAGATCAGGTAAAGGAGGCGATCACTGATAAAACGGCCATTGTTTCGCTGATGCACGTGAATAACGAGATTGGATCCATCAACCCCGTAAAAGAAATTGCAACGGTTTGCAGGGAAGCCGGAGTTCCCTTTCACTCCGATACCGTTCAAAGTGTGGGAAAAATCCCCGTGGATGTAAAGGAGTTGGGACTGAACATGCTGAGCATCAGTGCTCACAAAATATACGGACCAAAAGGAATAGGCGTGCTCTATGTAAAAAATGGCACCCCATGGATTCCATGGCTTCAGGGCGGTTCGCAAGAACGGCGCCGTAGAGGAGGAACTTCCAATATTCCTGGCATTGTAGGCCTAGCAAAAGCGATGGAGCTCTGTTGGGAGAATATGGAAGCCCATACTCAAAAATTTATAGCTCTTCGAAAGAAAATCATCAACGGGCTCGAAAACAGGTTTAAAGGAAAATTTACCATCAACGGACCTAAAGAGAGCGGTGTACCTCACATTCTGAACATCGGATTTAAAACCGGAAGCAGCCGGGGGCTGGACGGAGAGATGCTGCTCCTGAACCTGGACATTGAGGGGATCTGTGTCTCAAACGGGTCGGCCTGCACTTCCGGAGCAACGGAACCTTCGCACGTATTACAAGAGGTGGTTGAAGACGATGCCATTACCAACTCTAGCATTAGGATCAGTTTCGGCAAACAGAACAGTGAGGAGGAGATTGACTTCTTTTTAGATAAACTTGAAGGAGTGCTCGACAGAATGATGAAAGTAGCCTCTTAATATGAATATTTGCGTCTACTGCGGATCCTCACCGGGTAATAATCCCGACATTGTCGATAAAGCACAAGAGTTTGGAAAGCTGATGGCCGAAAGAGGACACAGTCTGATTTATGGAGGCTCATCGCTCGGAATTATGGGAACAATCGCTGATTCTGTGATGGTAAACGGGAGTGAAGTAATTGGTGTCATTCCTGAAAATCTTTTCAAGAAAGAGGTTGCTCACCGGGGAATAACACGTCTCATTACAGTAAAAGACATGCATCAGCGCAAATCACACATGGCCGAACTTGCCGATGCATTTGTTGCATTTCCGGGTGGATTTGGCACGATGGAAGAGCTTTTTGAGATTATCACATGGAATCAGATCGGGATTCTAAACAAGCCCGTTACCATCATGAACCTGAGTGGTTACTACGATGCATTGATGAAGATGATCGACCACGCTGTTGACTCCGGTTTCATCAAGCCAAAAAACCGGGAAATTATTCAGGTAGCTGAAACGCTGGAAGAGTGTTTGGAGTTGTGTGAGCAAGCGTAGAACTTTACTCTTCGGAGTTCTCATATTACTACTCATCACAGCAACTATGGCAGTTTATTTCCCACTTCAGGGCTCACGCCCTGCCGATATCCATTCTGATTCAGAGATTCACACAGATATTGATGAGTGTCCGGACTCTCCAAACTGTATTGTCGTTTCAAGAAGTTTTGAGATGGAAGCAGAACAACTGTTTGAATTCCTGAAAAAAGCCTTTGATGATTTAAATCCCAATGAGATTGATGCAGACTCATCGGAACTGAAAGTTCATGCGGTTTTTAAAATCCCCCTTTTTGGATTTAAAGACGACGTTATTGCGTTGATTGAACCGAACGGTTCTGATTCCGTACTGCATTTGAAAAGCTCCAGCAGAGTGGGCTATTCTGATCTTGGGGTAAACCGAAGAAGAGTGAAGAGAATTTTCAAAAAAGTTGAAAGCTATCTGATTGTACTCAACAAATTAACCTGACAAATTTTTATATCATGCCAAAACTATCTATCAATGTTGGAGTTTTACTTATAATTCTTGGCTTTTTTGCATACATCGGCTCAGAAATGGTCAGCATTACAGCTCTGATTCCATCCTTTTTTGGGCTCGCTTTTGTTGGCCTTGGTCTTTTGGCCAGAAAGTCTGACAGTATGCAGAAACACACCATGCACGCCGCCATGCTATTGGCTCTTCTCGGACTCGGCGGATCGTTTACCGGGCTAAGGCAAATTGTTATTGCACTATTTGGCGGAGATATGCCTGTTCGATTTACAGCCGCTGCAAGTCAGGCTGTAATGGCGGTAATCTGTATCATCTTTCTAATTCTTGGTGTTAAATCGTTTATTGATGCCAGAAAAGAGAAAAAGGCTTAACTGATTGAGCAGAACTCTCAATTCATACCATTTCAATTCGAAAATTCATATTGAGCGTTACTGACGGAGAGAACGCAGGGTCACCTTTTCAAAGTCTCTGCGTCTCTACTGCGCCTCAGCGGTGAATTTAATTAATCTTTACGCCTCATCTCCTTCAAAAATATCCTCAATCAGGTGACCGTATTTGTCTTCGATGATTCTACGCTTCACCTTCAGGGTTGGGGTCAGCTCTCCGGTCTCTACCGTAAACTCATTCGGTATGAGCCGGAAATCACGGAGTTTTTCGTGTGAAGCCAGCTCTTTGGAGAACGAACGGATCTCTTTGTTGTAGAGGGTTTGAACCGATTCATTCTTGAGAAGATCTTCCATGTCCGAATATTCAATACTATTCTCTTTGGCGTACTTTTCAAGAGCTTCAAAAGCAGGTACAATCAGGGCGGCCATATAGCTTCGCTTCTCTCCAACTACCACAAGCTGGTCGATCCACTGGCTGGTTTTAAACATATCCTCGATCGGACCGGGATAAATATTTTTACCACCTGCATTCACAATCATGTGTTTAATACGATCGGTAATCTTCAGTCTCCCATTCTCAAACTTTCCAACATCACCGGTATGGAGCCAGCCATCCTCATCGATCATCTCTTTCGTAGCTTCTTCATTCTTCCAGTATCCTTTCATAGTATTGGGACCGCGATTCAGAATTTCACCTTCCTCAGAAGTCAGGTCAGACGGATAGTCCTCACCGCTAAGCTGTGCAATAATCTCACTGTCTTCCAATCGCTGAATGGCTACGGTTACCCCATTGATAACCTTGCCAACAGTACCCATAACCTCTTCTCCATAGCGATTGCAGCACATAACGGGAGAAGTTTCTGTTAAACCGTACCCTTCCAGAATATTCAGGCCGGCCGACATAAAAAACGCCCCGATTTCTGATGGCAGAGCAGCACCGCCCGATACAAAAAATCGAATATTTCCACCGGTTCTCTGTTTCAGTTTATCAAATACCAGTTTATCGGCAATTTTTTTCTGAACGCTAACCAGTCCCCTTTCGCCTTGCCAATGCCTTTTTCCTATATCCAGTGCCCACTCAAAAATGGTTTGCTGGATAGCAGAACCCTCCTTCACATTGTTCATTACCAGGTTGTAAATCTTCTCAAACAGCCGCGGTACACTTACAACAATGCTTGGATGTACCTCAAGCATATTCTTTGCTACGGTGTCCACGCTTTCTGCATAATAAATTTCAGCTCCGCCCGCCATCATTGCATAATATCCGCCCGTTCGTTCAAATGAGTGACATAGCGGTAAAAACGAGAGACATCGATCCTCTTCAGTAATATAAATAGCATCGTGTGCTGCTTTAACATTGCTGACAATATTTCTTTGCGTAAGCATCGCTCCTTTGGGATTGCCGGTTGTGCCCGATGTATAGATAAGAGTTGCAACATCCTCAGGAGAAATATCCAGTGCCCGCTTCTTGATTTTATCCAGGTTTACCTTTTCAGACTTCGAGCCGGCTTCACACACCGCTTTAAACATCGTAACATAATCGTGATCCAGATACTTCTTAACTTTCGGTTTATCGAATGCAACTACGTGCTTCAGGTCAGAACAGCTATCAAACACTTCAACCGCTTTTTTTAGCTGAATACCTGTGGAAACAAAAAACAGCTTGGCTTCTGAATCTTTCAGGATAAACTCGCACTGTTTTGGCGGAAGTGTTGTATAAAGGGAAACATTGATTCCACCAACCATTTGTATGGCAAGATCAACAATAGCCCATTCATAGCGATTCTCACTCAAGATTGCTACCCTGTCTCCCTTTTCAATGCCAAAATCAATCAAATAACTAGCAAGAGAATTGACGTCCTCTTTTACCTGATCCCAGGTAACCGTTTTATACTCATCATTTGGAGAAGGCTTAAATGCAAAAGCAGTTTTAGGAGAATTTTCGTATTTTTGAGTTAAGTTCTGGTAGAGATCAGTTAAAGTCTCAAAAGCGACGAGCGTTGGCATATCTTCAAATTTTGTTAACTGTAGTTCTAAAAGATAACATATTAGCCAAATATTACGAGGCTTTTAAATTATCCAGACAATTTCCGATGTTATTAACAGTTCACTTACTGTATTAATAAATTTAAATCTCCTTAATTACATTCATTGAATTTCTAATTTTTGATGCATTATGGCACATCCGGCCCAGGAAGAGACAATTACTTTGGTGAAAGAAATATTCAGAACGTATCTGAAGGAGAGAAACCAGCGCCAGACACCTGAGCGGTTTATGGTGTTGGAGGAGATCTACAGAGCTGAAGGGCACTTTGACGCAGACGATATCTTTTTCAACATGAAAAATGCCGGGACACGTGTTTCTCGTGCCACCGTCTATAATACACTCGACTTGCTTATTGAGTGTGGTCTTGTTCAGCGTCAGCAGTTTGGGAAAAACCAGTACTACTACGAGCGTTCATACGCCTATCAGCAGCACGATCACATGATCTGCAAAGAGTGTGGTGTTGTGATTGAGTTTTGCGATCCCCGAATTTTAGAGATTCAGAGACTCATGGAGAAGATTCACGATTTTAATGTAGAAGGCCACTCTCTGCACCTCTTTGGCCGCTGCAACGATGAAGAGGCCTGCATGAAGAGAAAAGAGAATGGAGACAAAATAAAGTCGCTTAAAAAAGAAGAGGCCTGAACTATTTAGTGAGTTTCTGTTGACTCACAATTAAGCCTCAGTTTGTGGTGTATACTTTTGTCTCTTTGATAAACTTTCTGGCCGCCCACCGGCTTCCCCACCAACCCATTATAACGGATAGTAGCAGTATGGCGCCAAGCAGGAAGTACCATCTTCCAAATGGCCAGGAAAGCACCCCCAGCTGTGGCACAAACTGAGGGACAATCCACTCGAAAAGGCCAAAAATAATTGCTGCGGCAAGGGTTCCCGCAATTACCCCCTGTACCATCCCCTCAATCAAAAACGGCCTGCGGATAAAACTGTTGGTGGCTCCAACCAGTTTCATGGCGCGGATCAGATCTCTTTTGGCGTAAATTGTGAGCCGTATTGTGTTGAACACCAGCACCATCGCCACAAAAAGAATAAAGAATCCGATTGCTCCGCCAATCAAAAACAGAGTCTCTGTTCTCGACTCAAGCGTCTGCAGCAGCGCCTGATTAAATCGAACTTCGTCTACCCCCCTGAACCCGGAGACCTGCTGTACCAGTGAATCGATCTGTGTAATTTCTGCATTGTCGGCAATTTTTACTTTAAACGACGCCGGAAGAAATTGCAGATCTGCCAGCGCATCACTGCCGATCCCAAAATCCTGTTGAAATATTTTGGACGCACTGTCGCGAGATATGTAGGACAACTCTGCGACAATCTCTTCACTCGCAATTCTGTCCCTGATCTCCTGTGTTGTTCGGTCATCTATGTTTTGAAGAAATACTTCAACTTCAACCTGCTGTTTCAATATTTGTATTACTTCGTATGCGTTGTACCCCACCCGGGATAGAACACCCACAAGAAGCACGGCAACAAACAGTGAAAAGACAGATGTAAAAGCTGCCAAACGAGCGCGGCTCAATCCTGCCACTCCTTCTTTTAATACGTATCCCAAGCTCATGATTTTCTCACCTAATTTGTAAATAATATTCTCAGACCCAATCTAAAGCGCCGTTCGGGCATGGGGTATCCGGTCGATTCAAAGTAGCCCAGCTGATTCACTCCGTCAAGTACATTTTCCCACTTTAATAAGAGCATAAACCAGCGGATTCGCGCTGAAATGTCCACATCCACTCTTTGGTAGAAAGGATTAACCTGCGAATTTGTTCCGTGCTGCCTCCTGTTTAGTGGTGCGATAAACTCTGCTGTGCGAAACATATCGGGAGACATCATCCCCGAGACTCCTGCTTTCACATACGTTGCCCGGTCAAAAAGGTAGTTTTTCCAGTAGAAATGCCCTTTCAGCCAGATACGATCACCCGAAAGTTCAAGCTGTTGGTTTACAGGATTATCGGAATCGCTTAAAAAAGATTTATAAACGGCAGATACCTCACCTTCAAAAATTCGGCTATCCAGCCCAATCCAGCCTGTTCCGCTTATGTTTGTAAAGGGATCTATATTTTCAAATTGATTGGATGCGTTGATAAACACACTATTTTCGTTGAGCCTTAAGTCTCCGCGAAATCCGGTATTTAACCAATCAAGCAGTTGAAATTCGACCATCCCACCCATCGAAATTTCCTGTTCATTCTCAAGAGTAGAATCTCCCAGATAGATAGCCGACTGCCAGTAGAGAGCCTGTAGATCCGGAGAACGATTCAGAAACCCACCAAACCCGGATAGGGTTAATCTGCTTTCTGGAAAAAAGGTAATTCTACCGGAAACTTCTGAACTCAAACGATCGTCATCCCAATATTCTGCAGTTGAGTAGGATTGAACACTCAGCCATGAAAAGGGTTTGAAATTCAGGTCTACCCTGCCATAGCCCCCAAGCCAGTTTTCTTCCATTATATTTTTCTGTGCAGACTCATTCATCCACTTCACACTTCCCCGAAATGAAGCATCGATCCTTCCAAAGGATAGATGTTGACGAGCAAATAGCTCCGCCTGCTTAAAGTCGGTAGCTAACGAATCAGCGGAATAGTTCAGTGACCACTTATTGGTTTGATAGTGAAGACCAAACTCGGTTTGAACCGTACTGTTTATTCCCCCTCTGTGATGGGCCTGCAGGTAAACATCACTGGACGTTTGGTTTGAATTGGCATTGTTTTCAATGGGAGTCGCCGTAAATCGATTAAATGGAAACAGTTCAGGGTCGTCTATCACATATCCAAAAGACTCCTCGCGGTCCATCGCGTTGTTCAGGTACATGGCTTTTAACATCCATTGATCTGAAACCTGATGGTAAACTTTTGCTGCTGCCTGTCTTCCCTCTACGTCTGACCGATTGTAACCGCCGCCGTCCCGTCTGTCCCAGAATGAGAGTTCGATATTGGTGTCTGCCCGTACATTCTGGGTGAATACAAAGTCGAGATTTCGGTAGTTAAAGTGGCTTTCGTCAAAATTTATGTAGGTACGGGGCTGTGTAAGATAGTGATCGATCAACCTGATCTCCCCATGGTAAGCCACACCGTAGTCTGCTTCTTTATATTTGCTAATCTTCCGAATAGGAATTCGGTTCCAATGAACGGCACCGGTCAGCGGGTCATTGATATTCATTCCCTCCAGCTCCATATTCATATGCCTGGACTCGTAAGTATGCAGGTCCAGACCATCCGGCCGGCCCGCTATTCCGGTCCGATAGGTAATTGCTCCTCTTCTTCCGTGAAATCTGTCAAACAGATTCACCATATTGACCCAGCGAAGTGTGCTGTCGGTTTCAGCAATGTCCATTGTATGGCGCAGTTCATAATCCCAAACATATACAGTGTCAGGTTTTTCCTCTTCAGGCTCCGGCTCTTCAATAAACGTAGTATCTGCATCCGCTGCTCTCGGTATCGTATCAATCGACACCGGCTGCAGCAGCGAATCAGCCTGAGCAGGAGGCGGAATCGTGTCCTGCAGCGTAAAGGTAAAAGCTGTCCATATGGTTAATAGATAGATCAAGCTGAGTGGGGTTTCAGTTGATAAGGTAGTTCTTTGGTATTTTGCAGTCTCCTACGAATAGTCTCCAGTATAATCATGACGGTTCGCTCTTTATTCAGTAACCGATCGTTGGTGAGAACCGCTTTCATTGCAAAATGCTCCCCCTCTATCCAAAATCCCATCCATACCGTGCCAACCGGTTTTTCATCTGTACCGCCATCAGGTCCGGCAATTCCTGTTGCAGACACTCCAATATCGGCGTCCAGTTTTTCTGCAACACCCTTAGCCATTTGCAGTGCTACTTCCTTACTCACAGCACCCAGTTTGTTCAAACTCTCTTCCGAAACATCCAAAAATTTTACCTTGATGCTATTTTCGTAGGCTACAATTCCACCTTTCATATACGCACTGCTTCCCGGAATATCCGTAATTTTACTGGATAGAAGTCCGCCTGTACAGCTTTCTGCTGCGGCAATTTTCAACTTCCTGTCTGCCAGTAATTTCCCTGTAACCTCCTCAAGTGTAAGATTCTTGCCTTCACCATAAATCAAATTCCCGGCTTTTTCGTACAGCAAGTTTTTGATCTTTTTTAATTTATCTTCGGCATGCTGTGTGGTATCAGCGCTTGCACTAATCCGTATCGTAACGCCTGCAGGTGACGGAAGGTATGCTACTCCAATGCCGTTGTTCACAAATTCATCCAAATTCCCCACCTGATCACTTAGTGTGCTTTCGGGCACTCCCGCTGTTTTAAAATACCGGGTGGCCCAAACTTCACGATCGGGAAAAAGTTCATGAATTTTGGGTAGTGCGCGATTCTCCATTAAATGTTTCATCTCATACGGAACGCCCGGAAGTACAATTAAAATATGTCCGTTCTTTTCGAACCACATTCCCGGTGCTGTACCTTTGTTATTGAAGAGTACCTCACAATTTTCAGGAACCAGTGCCTGGTCGGCGTTTGATCTGCTGAAGTTGAATCCTCTTCTTTCAAAGATCGATTTGATAAACTCGAGCACTTCACGATTTTCAACCAGCCTGGTATCGAATAGGTCTGCCATCACTTTTTTCGTGATATCGTCGTGGGTAGGGCCAAGACCTCCGGTAACTACTGTAATATCAGCCTGATCGAGTGAATCACTCACTTTTCCAAAAATCAGTTTGTACGAATCGGGAATGGTAAAGACCTGTTCAACATAGAACCCCTGCTCGGTCAACATTCCGCCTAACCACGAGGCGTTCGTGTTGATTGTATCCCCAATTAGCAGCTCATTTCCGATAGATATTATGTGTGCCTTTTTCATATGAGGTTGAAAATAGGATTTTGCAGGTGATCAATGAAATTTTGTATTCTGTTTGCCCGCCCTTTTAAGGGATTTAATATATCATTTGTTTACAGAGAACTTTACCTTTTGGTGTGGAAAAATTACCCAACATACTCAGTACTCTCAGAATGGGCATGGCGCCCGTTTTTTTACTACTCTTTATTCAGGACGATCTAATGCTCAGGGGTATCAGCTTAGTGGTTTTTGCAGTTGCTGCGATAACTGATGCGCTCGACGGATATTACGCCAGGAGATATGACGTGGAGAGTGAATACGGTATCTTTATGGACCCGTTAGCTGATAAATTTCTCACATTCGCGGGATTTGTCTGCCTCCCATTCCTCGACCCTTCCCAGTTTCCGTGGTGGGCTGTAGCCGTTATTGTAGTCAGAGATCTCTCCATTACGGGACTTCGAATTTTTACAAAACGGAAAAATATCACCCTTCAAACCAGAAAAACGGCTAAAATAAAAACAGCTATCCAAATGGGTTACCTATACGTGGCGCTGCTATTTGGGTTTTTACTGCTGTTTGATGGTGCAATAAGCCAGTTTGTACTCAATATCTACAGCATGAACATCTTCTTCTGGGGAATGATTGTCGTGGTATTTATAACCGTCTACTCAGGCGTTGAATACCTCTATGTGAACCGTTCTCTCTTTAAGAGTTCACAACCGGCATGAAAAAACTGAAAATCGTATTTGGTACACTTTTTGGCGCAGGACTGCTCCCAAAAGCGCCGGGCACATGGGGCAGCCTGTTTACACTGCCATTTGTATATTTCGCTTACTTGATCCATCCAATCTTTGGAGTTGCGGGGTTTGCAGTGATTGCATCACTTATTTCACTATGGTCCACAGATGCATCCGTTGAGAAGTTTGGTGATGATCCCGGCCAGTTTGTAATAGACGAAACGGCGGGACAAGCTTTGGTATTTCTGTTTACCTCCTTCCACTACGGCCTCTCTATGAACACAGGCCTTCTTTTATCCGGTTTTGTGCTTTTCCGCATCTTCGACATCTTCAAACCGTTGGGGATTGTCCGATTAGAGAAATTACCAGGAAAATTTGGTATATTAGCCGACGACTTGGCAGCCGGCATCTATGCACTTATTTGCCTGGAACTGCTAAAAGTACTTTTGGGATCATTTCTCGTTTAAAATTCCCTCAGAATATAATAACAGACAGTTAATACAAGTTTTATAAGTTAAGGTTTGAATCATTATTCCATATTCAGACCCCAGGAGAATAGATAAAGACACCATGTTAGAAGAAAAAAACACGATCAATCAAATTGCAGACAAAGACTTTGCCAGGGAACTGGCCAAGCATTTATTAGATATAGATGCCGTTATTTTACGACCCAATGATCCGTTTACCTGGTCATCCGGATGGAACTCACCCATTTATTGCGACAATCGACTTACTCTGCGATATCCAAAAATCCGTAAGAAAATATCCAAAGCATTTATTGATATCATCAACAGTGAGTTTAGCGATGTTGAAGTCATAACCGGAACGGCCACAGCCGGTATACCTCACGCTGCTTGGATTGCCGAAAACCTTGATAAGCCATTGGCTTATGTGCGTGCAAAAGCCAAGGCGTACGGTTTAGGGAATCAAATTGAAGGCGGAGTTGATAAAGGCCAGTCAACCATTGTAATAGAAGACCTGATTTCAACCGGTGGTTCTGCTGTTTCTGTAATTGAAGCTCTGCAATTTATTGGTGCAGATGTACGCGGTGTACTGAGCATATTTACTTATGGATTCCAAACTTCCATCGACCAATTTTCGAATTTGAATATCCCGGTTTACTGTCTTACAGATTACTCCACACTAATCGAAGTGGCACTCGAGGAAAAATATATTGTTGAGAGTGATTTGAAGATGTTAAATGCCTGGAGGGAAAACCCTGCAGAATGGCCAAAATAAACTCAGAAGATCTGATTGAGTTAACTGCTGCTGCAGCCGCAGCTACGCTTACCACAAGCCGGAAGTTCATCAGGAATTACAATTACTATAAACAGCGAGCCGGTCGGCCCGAGATTGTTTTAAAAACCGACCTGCTTACACTATGCCACAAAATCAGGCTCGATCTGTTCGGGCTCCAGAACTTACTGGAAGATGAAACGAAACATCGCTCTCCTTTTGTCGTTACACTTGCAAGTCAGATCAATGATGCTCTTGAAGAAATTCATCGGAAAATACTCTTTTTTGAGCCTGAACAGATAGAAACCGTTATTCCTATGATCGACCGCCAGCGACAGTTCTGGAGTCGATACACGGATGAACAATTTTACAGTGAACATTTGAGCTCAGACATTGAGCACTCTATCTCTTCCGAAATTCTGAAGATCCAGTCTGAGGTACAGAAGCTGCCAAAATCGGCACAACTTTGATTATTCATTAATACATTACAAGCCACAACCTTTTATGAAGCTCAACTATCTAATCCTACCCGTTTTATTTGCTGCACTTTTTATCACCGGTTGCCTCAGCGATCCGGGAAACCCTTTTGGAGAGCCTGTCGATGAAACCGATTTTCTTGAAGAAAATGCCCAAAAAGAGGGCGTAACAGTTACACAGAGTGGACTTCAATATCGCGTTCTGGAAGAGAGTGAAGGTGAAAACCCTTATGATGGTGCTGTCGTATTTGTAGAGTACGAAGGCCGGCTCATCAATGGCGATGTATTTGTCAGAACTACTCAACTCGACTATTTTGCTTTAACCGAAAACATCTTATCCGGAATCTACGAAGGTGTTCAGCTGATGGAAGTAGGATCTGAATATGAGTTGGTAATCCCATCAGAGTTGGGCTATGGAGATAATCCGCCTCAAGGCACATCCATCCGTCCGGGATCCGTTTTAATTTTTGATATAACTCTCGACTCCTTTCTGCAACGACCCAATGAGTTTTTAGCTGATAATGCCGAAAGAGAAGATGTACAGGTAACTGAAAGCGGACTTCAATATCGTGTAATAGAAGAGGGTGAAGGTGAAAGCCCGGGTGCTGAAAGCCAGGTTCGCGTAAATTATACCGGTACCTTCACAAACGGATATGTATTTGATGAATCAGGGAATGCTCCGGCTATTTTTCAGGTCGGTCAGGTTATTCCGGGATTCAGTGAAGGATTGCAATTAATGAACGAAGGTGCAGTTTATGAACTATTTGTTCCATCTGATATAGGCTATAACCAAAATCCACCACAGGGAGCCAGTCCAGGTTTTGCTAATGCAATTGAAGCCGGGTCTGTCCTCATATTTGAAGTGGAACTTCTTGAGGTCGGAAGTTAGTTCTCTATATACGCTATCAAAGCCGCACCGTTTATTGCAGCTAAACATATAGAAATCAACTATGCGCAATCTCATTCCAATGCTTATCTCATCGGTGATCTTTTTCACCCTGGTATCATGTGATGCAGAGTCTATCACCCAGCCGCCTGAGAGGCCACCTGAAACAGAGTCTGAGTTTACCTATGGCGGCACCAATGATGATCTTGGAAAGATACTGCTAAGAACTGAAGATGGCGGATATTTGATCGTTGGTACAACAACGTCATCTGACGGGCTTTTCAATGGGCTGGCTCGTGGGAACCGGGATGTGTTTGCTCTTAAACTCAATGCCAATAGAAACCAACAGTGGGTGCGAACCTACGGGGGGTCTAACAGCGAATGGGCGATGGATGTTATTCAGGATTCTCAGGGCAACTTTGTCATCACAGGCTACAGCAGATCGAATGACGACCAGTTCGCAAACCAGAATCGTGGCGAGAACGATATATTTCTCATCAAAATTGGCCCCGACGGTTCACTGATATGGACCCGGCAGTATGGCGGCTCTAATGAGGATTATGGTTTTGCAGTTACAGAAGGTCCGAATGGCGGTTACGTCATTGCAGGCTCAACCCGATCTGTTGACGGTAATTTCTCAAACCGGTCTAACCTCTCGAAAGATATTTTCGTAATGCTTACCGACTTTAATGGACAGCCCAACTGGATTCGAACGTATGGCGGTTCAAATAATGATGAAGCACTTGATGTTGTTGTTGGTCCAAACTCACAAATTGCCGTGACCGGATTTTATGAATCTTTTGACAACGATTTTAGCGGGCGCCAGCCCGGCGAAAGCGGTGCCTTTCTTCTGAAGATGGATCCCAGCGGACTACTTAGCGACATTTACACCTACAGCGGCAGCGGTGCAGAAATTGGCAAGTCGCTAACCGCCACCTCTGATAATGGGTTTGCCATTGCCGGAAGAACCACTTCAAACGATGGGCTTTTTCAAAATCAGCGTCGAGGTGATACCGATGCTTTTCTGCTTAAAACAAACAGCTTTGGAAATATCCAGTGGCTGAATGTTGTAGGAGGCAGCAATTTTGATGAATTAAATTCCATAATTGAAACGGATAACTCCCGGTTAATTGCAGTTGGTGATACCCGCTCTTCAGATGAGGATTTTGACGGATTGAGTTTTGGGGGTCAGGATCTGTTTATGGTGGATTTTAGCCTTAATGGAACTCTAAATCGCCTGAGCACATACGGAGGCAGTGCCGATGAAACTGCCCAGTCAGTCGTTGAAATTCCCGGGGGAAATATCGGATTTACAGGCTGGACACAGTCCAACGACGGTGATTTTTCAGGTCCGCCAAAAGTCAGCAGAGATATCTACATGCTTCTCACCTCTCCTGACGGTGCAGTACAATAGATTCCCTATTCAGCCAAAACAGAGATTTGGAACTGTGATTCTGTAATGACATCTGTTCGATAAATTTGTATCTTTTGAAGCTCTATTGCGGTCAACCTTGTCCGCTAATTGATTCCACTAATTTTTCTTTCCAATTACGTTGTTATGAGTGATAAACGATTCTATATCGAAACATACGGTTGCCAAATGAATATGGCCGACTCTGAAGTAGTGAACTCCATTCTGATGAATGAGGGAATGAGTCCCGTTCAAACTGCAGAGGAAGCCGATGTTATTTTCGTGAACACCTGTTCGATACGGGAGAACGCAGAAACCCGAGTCTGGAATCGTCTCAAAGAGTTTCGATCACTCAAAAAAGAGAAAAAAGAGTTAACCGTCGGTGTATTGGGCTGTATGGCCGAGCGTATCAAAGAGAATATTATTGAGCAGGAACAGCTGGTTGATATTGTAGTTGGCCCTGATGCGTATCGCGATATACCCAATCTTCTAAAAGAAGTTAATGATGGCCGTAAAGCCGTCAATGTACTCCTCTCTCTCGAAGAGACCTACGCCGATATAACCCCGGTTCGGACAAGCGGAAATGGTGTCACAGCTTTTGTATCCATCATGCGGGGCTGCGATAACATGTGCGCATTCTGTGTTGTGCCATTTACACGAGGACGCGAACGGAGCCGGCCGTTGACGAGTATCATGAATGAAATCCGTCAGCTGAATGAAGAAGGCTATAAAGAGATAACGGTGCTGGGGCAGAACGTAAACTCATACCAATATGAGGAGATCGACTTTACACGGCTGATGGATGAGATTAGCAAGGCCAATCCGGAAATAAGATTTCGTTTCTCCTCTCCTCACCCTAAAGATTTTCCGGAGCCGCTTCTGCACCTTATTGCCGAGCGACCCAATCTCTGTAATTATATACACATACCTGCTCAGGCCGGAAGTGATTCCATGCTTGAAAGAATGCGAAGGCCATACACTCGCCGGCAGTATCTGGAATTAATTGATAGAATGCGTGAGATTATTCCCGGCGTATCACTTTCTACAGATATCATCGCAGGTTTTTGTGATGAGACGGAAGAGGAGCATGAAGCAACAATGTCTCTGATGAAAATTGTAGAGTACGACCTGGCCTATATGTTTGCCTATTCTGAGCGGGAAAGAACACTCGCCGCCCGCAAATATGAGGATAATGTCCCAGAGGATGTGAAAAAGCGGAGATTGTCAGAAATTATTCAGCAGCAGATGGCCATTCAGGAAAAGAATAATAAAGAGGAAGTTGGCCAAAGGCATTTGGTTCTGGTTGAAGGAACAAGCAAAAAATCGGAAGAGCAGCTTTCCGGAAGAACTGATACAAATAAGATGGCCGTATTTGATAGAAAAGATTTTAAGAAGGGCAATTATGTTGAAGTGGAAGTTACCGACTATACATCCGCAACTCTGATCGCAAAACCTATTCGGAAAAGCTCTATAGAGGAATTCTTCGGAAAGGCTGCAATTACGGTCTGATCAATAAACTTTTACCAACCCATTTAAAAGAAAAAAGCCCCGGTTCTCACCGAGGCTTTTTTTGTGCTCTATGATTTGTAATCGGATCTATGGAAGTATTACCAGTACTTTGATCCGTTACAGTTCGGGGCTCTGATTTAACCGCCGTTATTCATCATTGTTCTCTACTGTCAACTCAATAGTTTCCAGGTCTGTGGTTTCACCCACAGTAACATCTACGTTCTCAAGATATTCACTGCCATACCCCTCTTCTCTCGGTTCAACAGAAACATCGTAAGAACCTTCTTCGAGCCCTACCAGCAGAAACTCACCGGTATCCTCATTTGCGTATGTTGAAGAAAGTGTGTCTTCACCTGCAATGGCAAATACTGCTGCTCTGGCTTCAATTGGATTAACAACTCCACCGATATTTCCGGTAACCGCTTCATTTGTTGCCCGGATTACAGGCTTCAGGATATAATCGATATTCGGAGACTGTCCAGCTTTGTGTACAGATCTCAAAGCGTCAAAATCGAGAAGCAGTGTGTAAACAAAACCTTCTTCAATCTCAGCATTCACGTTCAGTTTCACTCCGGTTTGAGCACCGCTTGGAATAAACAGGTCGTGTACTTCACCGTCTACAACAACGCTGTTATTGTCTCTGCTCAAAATTAAACGGATTTGCGGATAGAGGCCCGCTTCCAGATCCGCTTCACCAATCACTTCAAAAACTCCGTTTGTAAGTTCGAGAAGATCGTACTGCTGATTTGGCTCACTGATCACCTGCCATCCTTGCTCTTCGTTTGTAGTATTATTCACTTCCACTCGCTCGATGAAAACATTTACTTCATCGAAGTCAGCCGGTGCATCATGGAGTTTAACTTCAAGTGTTCCCATTCCGGGTGTACTGTCTGTTGAACAACCTGCAAAAGCAAACATTCCAACAGCCAGAACGGCCATCAATGTTTTATTGAAGATGTTATTAAGAATTTTCATAACTGTATCTGTTTTAGTTCTTATTTGAAATTGTAACTCTGTAGATTCGTGTATTTGTCAGTACGACGATTGCAAACCAAAAGCGTTACATTTTTTTTGAAAATTCTTTTAAAAACAAAAAAGGGCGCTTTTGGCGCCCTTTTATTTAATTTCCACCGGGTCTTCCCGGTCTGTCATTCATGATACCTCCGGGTACATTACCGGGGGGACCTCCACCAATCTCTCCATTAAACATATTCTGCAAAATTCTTTCGCTGGGGAAACCTCTCTCTAGCTGCTGCAAGAAACCTTCTCCAACAGCGGCAATCGGTAATTGACTTCTTCTTTGAGCCATATGTAACGCTGCCGGTAATTTTTGAATATCTCCCGCTTCAAAACCACTTTGTAAGGCTTTTAGTACCAGCCTGGCATTTTGTGTAGATTCATTAGCCCCATTAGGCAGATCACTCAACACATTAATAGCGGCCAATAACCCTGTGGGCCTTACCCTTTCCATATCGCCCTCCGATACGCTGTTCAATGTTTCAAACAAAATCTCTTCATCAACATTATGCATCATTGCTTTAGAGCCGGCTTTAATCATTTCATTCCGGAACTGTTCTCGCTGCATTCGCCCCTCTCCTCTTTCAACAAATTGCCCCACTTCAGGACGCTCCATCCATCGGTCCACCATCTGAGCAGATCTCGAGGCGTTCTCACGAATAGATGACAACACTGGACTCATTCTTTGCGCTGGAACCCCTTTAGACAAACCTTCGAATACTTTTTCAAATATCATTTCGTACGGCAAATTATCTCTCGCCATTTCAATGGCAGGTTTTAAAATACTCATAAATTCCTCTTCACTCATACCCCGTGCTTCAACGCGTTGCCGTACTTCCGCAATTCTATCCTGATCAATTCCGGATTCAATCGCATTATTCAATAAACTATCAATCGTATCCTGCCCATAAATGTTTACAGGCATAAGGAAAAGGAGCGCCATACATGCTGTCCAAAAACTTCCTTTGAATCTTTTTATTCTCGTTTTCATAGCTTGTTTTGTTTAATCAATAATAAGTAAACCGTTTTCCCCGCCGAAACCATCACTTATCGTGAATGTGTCATCAGATAGATCCAGCCATTTTTCTTCATCTCCTTCAACCAGTAAAATTTTATACTCATACGCACCGGTATCCAGTGTAAGCTGAGCTGCATATCGATTTCGTCTCTGTTTTACGAGTGGAATACCCGGCTTATCCCAGTCATTAAAATCACCAAGAATATATAGCTGCCCTTCTCCATCGTAGTTTAAATTCAATAAAATCGACTGCGTTGTGTTTTGTCTCACTTCAACACTTGCTCCACCGGTATGACGACTACTATTAAATAAGGTTACACGAAAACCTACAGAAGCGTGTATATCGGATAGAGACTCTTCTGTAGCCGTTGAGTAATAGTTTAAATAATCTGCACTAACGGTCGCTTCCAATGATGAATTGACCCTATACCTTATTCCGGCCGAAGCTCTGTAAAGTATGTCTGCCTCATCCACTGTAGCAGTCTGATTCCCCGGATTACCACCCGGAGGAAAACCGCCACCGCCTCCTCCATCCGTCATTATCTGAAACCGATACCTCTCAATACCTGTCCCAAGGTTCATATTCCAGTTTCCGGATAGATTAAAGTTAGATGACGCGCGTGCACCTAAACTTTCTGCAGGATTATTCAAATCTCCAAAAACACCTGCTCTCAACTGCCATCTTAATGTCGGCCAGGTTTCAAATTCAACAGTATAGTTATTAAACCGTTCGAAACCGGATGATTCTGTTCCGTCTTCAAAATTTATCTTCCTGAAAGAAGATCCCGCTTTAATATTTACTCTTGTGAAAAGTGAAGGAGAAAAACTTAAAACCGGCTGAATCCAGTAAATGGATCGATCGATTTGTGTTGAATAGTGACTCCCTCCTGTTTCAACTCCTAGACCCCAGCGATCGGCTATTCGATAATTTGTATTGAGAAGTAAAAAAAGTGACGACCACGCATCCCTCTCTTCGTCTGTAAACATACTGTACGCACCTCCGCCAGTTAAATCTGACGAAAATTTACCTTTAGACACAAATATATTGCCCATTGGTGTAATTGTGCCGTAACCGGTATCACTCGCCCGGTTCCATTCAGACAGCACCGGGTTTAAGTAAGTATTAGAACTATATCCGGTTTTACCGTCTAATAAGAATAGCGCGCCCCAATCCTGACTGAAAACAGCACACGGTATTAATAGCAGACCGGCCAGCATAACTACCCATTTTTTCATAAATAGAGCACAGCATTTTTATTACCAAAGCCATCATCTCGCTTCACGTCTGCAAGAGGGTCCGTGACCCATTCATTTCCATTTTTCACAAACATATAGTGATGTTCACCCCTGTTAACCGGAACCATACCTGTCCATACAGTTTTACCATCAACAATATCCTTCGTTAAATTAACGGGATCCCAATCGCTGAAATCACCGGCAACAGCTATAGCTTCAGCCTCCTCATCAAAGTAGACAAAGCGAATCCACAC
>LKNA01000128.1 GCA_001564065.1 Chitinophagaceae bacterium T5-Br10_B2g13 | reverse complement strand
TGATGGGGCTGAGAACGAAGACCTAACTCAAAAATCTGAGATAAATTCAAGTTCCGCCAACCCACCCCTCACTCCCCTCCAGGGAGGGGAAGCTGGCCCAAGCCCTGAAAAAGCCCTCATCCTCGAAATCCTCGACGATATCGAAGCCAACCTCCGTAAAATCCACGAACACGGCTCGCGCGCCGACAGTATCGTAAAATCAATGCTGCAACACTCGCGCGGCGGGGATGGGAAGATGGAGCCGACACCATTGAACCCAATTATTAAAGAGTATGTGAACCTGGCCTTTCATGGAATGCGGGCCGGTAAAGATCCCATAGATGTAGATATTGACTTACAACTGGATGAGAAAGTTGGCGAAGTGCCGCTAATTGCAGAGGATTTCAGTCGGGTAATTTTAAATCTTTGCAATAACGCTTTCGACGCTATGCGTGAGAAGACCCTCACCCCTTCGCCCCTCTCCCTCGGGAGAGGGGTTGGGGGTGAGGGCGAATACAGCCCAAAACTCACGGTCCGAACCCACCAAACCGACAACTCCATCAGTATCGAAATCGAAGACAACGGTCCGGGAATTCCCGATGATATAAAAGACAAAATCATGCAGCCGTTTTTTACGACCAAGAAGGGTACGCAGGGTACGGGGCTGGGGCTTAGTATAACAAATGATATCATAAAAGCTCACGGCGGCAGCTTGGAAATCGAATCCGGATACAGCGGATCTATATTCAAAATAATATTAGCCTTATGAATAATCAATTTACACATATTGCACAACTTCTGGCTTTATTCATCTTCCCGGCTGCAATTTTTGCCCAAAACCTGGAAAAAGAACCGCTCTTTTTTCAAGCTTATACCATTGAAGACGGATTGTCGGATAATTGGATCAGGGATATCACACAGGATCAGCAGGGATACATCTGGGTTGCTACGGGCTCCGGGGTAAGCCGCTTCGATGGGTATGAGTTTGAAATTTTCAGGAACAATCCCGCCGATTCAACGACCTTATCCGGTAACGACGCTTTTGCTATTCACACAGACCGGGAGAATAATGTTTGGATAGCAACAGAGGCTGGCATTGACCGATTTAATAGGTCTTCCAGAACGTTCAGGCACTATCCGTTAGATATGAGCGCATATCTAACTTTGCCAGACTTGGGCAGGGTTACCAAATTTTATGAGTCTGATACGGGTACCCTTTATATCGGTACTGCCAGAGGACTGGCTGTTTATGATGATAAACAACAGCAATTTCGAATGATCACTGCTGACGAGGAAGAGGGTTCAGCACTTAGCAACCCGGAGGTAACATCGATCACCGAAGGCGCAGACGGGCGACTATGGATCGGAACCTACGGAGGCGGGATTAATATCCTGAACCCTGAAACAGGCGCTATTACCTACCTTCGGCATGATCCTGATGATATTAACACCCTTCCCAATGACTATATCTTTAACCTGTTCATAGATCAGGACCAGGTGCTTTGGGTTAATTACGATCACCGTGATAATCAACTAGGAAGCTTTTTTATTGAAAATAGAACACCAGGCAGCCCGAGCGGTTTATGGAAGAAAGATCTGCACACCGGCTCGGTACAGCACTATCTTTACAACCCGGATAGTGGTCATCTTTCATGGGGAGTTATTACTCATTTCAAACAAACTCGAGACACGAAGATTTGGATGTCAAATATTGCAGCAGAAAGAGGTCTCCGGGTATATGACGATAAAAGGAATACATTTTTCTCCTACTCATACGACGTTAATAATCCGGGATCTCATTCCTGGGATTATGCTACCTCTCTTCTTGAAGATCGAACCGGCCATCTTTGGCTGGGAACATCGCGCGGGCTGAACAGAGCTGACCGCTCGCAAATTAGGATGAATGCTTTTACGCCTGAACCTGCCGATAGATATAATATAAACAATCTTTTTTACGGAATTGAAGAGACAGGTTTAAACCAGTTTTTGATTTCCAGCCAAGGACTCCCAATTATTTCCTGGAATCGGGATACAAATACCTGGAAGCAATTGTCTGATAATGTTTTACCAATAGAACTACCGGTTATCTATGACGGCAGAAGCCACGTCTGGCTTTTATCCGAAGAGAACATGATCGAACGGGTTCACCTGGAAACATTGGAAAAGCAACAATACGATCTCAACGAAACCACCGCAGGCAGGGTTACCATCAACCATTTTTTGCGATTATCAGACGAGGTGATTCTGATTGCAACCAGAGAAGGCCTGTGGGAACTGTCTCAGTCAACCGGTCAGTTTACAAAAATTGATTTATTAATTCGCTTTCCAGCCGGCGAGGAACCGGATATTAAATATCTGGCGGCTGATTCAACAGGCAAGATATGGATGGGCATAAACAATGCTTATCTGGATGCTTCCAATTCAAAGAAAGGCATTCTGATCGCCCAATACGACCCAAATAACGGTCAAACTGTATTTCCGGATATCAATGATTCCTACCTGTCCGCTTTGGGCAACGGGGCTCACAACCATCTGATGACAGACAGCTACGGTCAGGTTTGGGTATCCAAATCCAACGGACTAGTCCGGTTTGACCCGGAAACCAATCACGCAACTTTTTATAACGCACAAGACGGCCTTCAGCATCTATACGTGCTCGGTACACTTGAAGATAACCTGGGTATGATCTGGATAAGCACGCAATATGGGATTTCCCGCCTCAACCCGGATACCGGTTCAATAAGAAATTTTGGCAGAAACGATGGCCTGCGCCCTGCCCGGATGAATAATCATTCCTTTTATAAACGAGAGAACGGGGAGCTGATGTTTGGCGGAGTTGGCGGGCTGAGCTTTTTTAATCCGGAGGATATCCTGGAGTCGGATGAGCCGCCGCTTATTAGCCTTGTACGTTTGGAATCCGGAGATGCAACCGTAAACCTCTCCGGCGCATTAGCCGGACAAGCATCTGCATATATTGATTGGGGTGCAAACTCTGTAAGTCTGGAGTTTGTCTCCGTAAATTTTAGCAATCCTGGACAAACCACTTATTCCTATAAACTTGAAGGTTTTCATGAAGACTGGGTGGATGCCGGCACCAGAAGATTTGCGCAGTTCAGTAATTTGCCGCCAAAGAGCTACACCTTTCATGTAAAGGCGGTAAATGCGGATGGACTCACTTCAGCGCAGGAAGCTTCCGTGTCGTTTACTGTGCTTCCGCCTTGGTGGAGAACCTGGTGGGCTTATGGCTTCTATTTGATGCTTTTTATTGCAGCAATTGTTGCCACCGACAGGATACAGCGCAGAAGAGTACAGCAGAAAGAGAGAGAAAAAGCCCGTGAAAAAGAGCTCGCACAGGCCAAAGAAATTGAAAAGGCGTACCAAAATCTGGAAGTCGCTCATGAAAATCTAAAATCCGCCCAGGCTCAGCTCGTTCAACAGGAGAAACTTGCCTCCCTCGGTCAGCTCACAGCGGGTATTGCCCACGAGATCAAAAACCCGTTGAATTTTGTGAATAATTTTTCGGATGTAAGTCTGGAAATGATCGATGAAGCCTTGGAGGAGCTTCAGCAGATTGGCGAGAACGAACACGCGGTCGAAACCGCAGCCATCCTGACCGACATCAAAGCGAACCTGGCTAAAATCCACGAACACGGCTCCCGGGCAGATGGTATCGTCCAGTCCATGCTTATGCACTCGCGTGGTGGGGAAGGGAAGATGGAACCGACACCGCTGAATCCAATTATTAAAGAATACGTGAATCTGGCCTTTCACGGTATGCGGGCAGGGAAAGAGCCGATTGATGTGGATATTGATTTGCAGCTGGATGAATCGATTGGCGAAGTACCACTGATCGCTGAGGATTTTTCGAGGGTGATTTTGAATCTGTGTAACAATGCGTTTGATGCCTGTTCTGAGCGTCTTGCACTGAGCAAGGCCGAAGTGAATCGAAGTGCGATGCAGGAAAAGGCCCGTGGCAAAGACCTTCAAGGTTTTGAAAACCTTGAAGGTCTTCTGGTTGACTACCACCCCAAACTAACCATCCGCACTAAATCCGAAAACGATCACATCATCATCGAAATCGAAGACAACGGCCCCGGCATTCCTGATGATCTCAAGGATAAAATCCTCCAGCCATTTTTTACGACAAAAAAAGGGACAGCGGGTACCGGGCTGGGATTGAGTATTACCAATGATATCATTAAAGCCCATGGTGGAAAATTGTCAATTAATTCAACTTCGGGATCAGGTTCCACATTCATAATTACGCTAAAACCATGAAAGCAAAATCATTGAAAGCCATTTCTCCAACCGAATTTAAAACGGAACTGGACACGTGCATGTCCGATGGATTCAAACCTACATTGGCCATCGTTTTTATGTCGTTTAAACAGGATCGTTCAGCTATCTCTGAAATACTGCGTGAGAAAGATATTGATCTTTTTGGCGCCACATCCTGCGGGGAGTTCATCAATGGCCATCAAACAGAGGGGGAAATCGCTGCCTTGCTTCTGGACTTGCCCCGTGAAGCATACACAATTTTATTTGAAGATATCGGGAATAGATCTATTAAAGATGCTTCTGCTGCATTGGCACAAGCTACCCTGCAAAAATTCATAAATCCATCGTTGATCCTTTGCAGTACCGGCGTAAGCACGTCCGGTGAATTGTTTGACGGAACAGCCCTTGTTCATGAATTATCAGAAGCAGTTGGCAGAGAAAAGATCTTTTTTGGCGGCATGGCTGGAGATGATTTTGAATTGAATGAAACGGCTGTTTTTACCCAAAACCTGGAAACAAATCATGGACTTGTTGCTTTGGTTTTGGATTCTGACAGAGTTTCCCTGAATGGCATGGCCATCACCGGATGGAAAAAGTTGGGAATCTCCAGGAAAGTGACTAAAAGTAAGGGCAAACTATTGTATTCCATTGACGAAAAGCCCGCAGTGGATATGTACCTGAAGTACCTGGGTAAAGGCGAAGAGGCTGCCGCCCGTAACTTCAAGCTGCTGGAAGAGCTCTCTTCCGTATACCCTTTTATGGTCGAGCGTGAAAACAGTGATGAAACAGTGCTCAAAGGCCCCACGAACATTGATCACGAGGAAAATGCACTCATCATGGATACGGAGATGAAGGAAGGGGAAAAGTTTTGGTTTTGTGTACCACCTGATTTTGATATTGTTGAGGAGATCATTGACGAAGCTAAAGAGGTGAAAGATGCGGCAGGAGAAGAAGCGGATGCCCTGCTAGTATTCTCGTGTGCGGGCAGGGAACCGGCCCTCGGACCGCTGGTAACCATGGAGAACGAAGGATTGGCCGAAGTATGGAATAGCCCCATGGCAGGGTTTTTTACTTACGGTGAATATGGAAGGGCAAAAAACGGGCAACAGCACAAGCACGGCGGCGCCTGCTGTTGGGTGGCATTGAAAGAGAAGTGAGTTGGTTGTCATTAATAGTCATTTAGCTAAAATTTGAAATAAATGCAGGTATAACAACAAATATCGCGAAGCAAATGACAACGAAGCAAAATCACGCGCGAAGCGCTAATGACAACGAATAACGCGAAGCAAAACAACAACGAAAAAGAGACAGCATGAAAGCAAAATCAATTAGTGGAAACTCCACAGAAGAAATTAAATCGGCCTTGCGAAATAGTCTATCTCAGGACTTCAAACCTATTCTGGCCATCGCTTTTATATCCATAAAGCAAGACAGAAATGCTATATGCGAATTACTTCGCCAGGAAGGCATTGCGGTTTTAGGCGCTACTTCCTGTGGTGAGTTTATTGATGGACATCAAAGTGAAGGAGCTGCGGCAATTTTATTAATGGATATGCATCCGGATCATTTTACCATTTTATTTGAAGATGTTACGGGAAGAAGTGTCCAGGAAGCTTCACACGAACTGGCGAAGAAAGCATTGGAAAAATTCAAAAAGCCTGCCTTCATACTTTGTACTACGGGTTTATCAAAGCAAGCGGAAATGCTGGATGGCGAGATGGTGGTAAGAAGTATAGAAGAGGTTGTTGGGCCCCAGCTAACTATGTTTGGTGGCATGGCCGGAGATGATTGGTCATTTACCGGCACGTACATTTTTACGCATGAAAAAGAAACGGATACAGGCATCGCTGCCCTGGTTCTTGATGAAGACCGCATTATGGTGCGCGGTATGGCTATATCAGGATGGAAGCCGTTGGGCATTTCGAGGACGGTGACCAGAAGTGAAGGCAGTACTATTTTTACCATTGACGGTCAGCCTGCATTGGATATGTATTTGAAATACTTGGGTGAATCTTATGATGATGGCAAAGGTAAATATGAATTTTTTGAAGACGTGGCCGTGCATTATCCATTTCTGGTAGAACGGGAATCGGGCACCTCCATGATGGTCACACCCATGTCGGTTGATAAAATGGAGAAAGCGTTGATCTGCGATGTAGCGGTAAAACAAGGAATGAAGTTACGTTTTAGCATGCCACCCGATTTTGATTTTGTCGATGAGATTTTGGAGAAAGCCACTAACCTTAAAAATACTACGCATGCTGATGCCGAAGCATTATTGATCTTTTCATGTGCCGGCAGAGTGAGCGCCTTAGGGCCATTGGCCAATCATGAAAATGAAGGATTAGCAGACGTGTGGAAGACTCCCATGGCTGGATTTTACACTTATGGTGAATATGGACGAGCCATGAATGAACGACAGGAGTTTCATTCCACTACCAATAGCTGGGTTACGTTAAAAGAAAAATAAAATGATAGCATGAAAGCAAAATCAATCAAAGGTAAATCAGTGAAAGACATTAAAGCGGCACTCGCTAAAAGTATGGCCGATGGTTATCAACCAACTTTAGCCATTGTATTCCTTTCTGTTAAACAGGACAGAGATGCTATTTCCGGATTACTTGAAGATAATGGCATTCAAATATTTGGTGCTACTACCGCAGGTGAATTTATTGACGGTGAAATTGAAGAAGGCAGTATTGTCATGCTATTGCTCGACATGAATCCGGCTTATTTTAAACTGGAATTTCTTGAAACGAGTCAGGAAACCGCCGTCGAAGAAGGAACCAAACTGGGTATCACAGGAAAAGAAACCTTTGCCAAACCTGCGTTTATAATAGTAAACAGTGGCGTGGCCTTGGATGGTGAGCCATTTGTCGAAGGCATCATTCGAGGTTTTGGAAAGCCTTCCTCGCCTACAGACGGGGAAGTAAACATATTTGGAGGTAAGGCAGGAGATGATTTGGCACTTGAATCAACCTTTGTTTTTACCAATGGAAAAAGCAGTAGCAAAGCACTTCTAGCACTCATTATTGATGAAGATAAAATAGATGTCAGGGGTATCGCAACGTGTGGCTGGCAAGCTATTGGTACCACAAAAACAGTTACTAAAAGCGATGGCAACATTGTCTATACCCTCGACGATAAACCTGCACTGGATATGTTGCTCAATTATCTTGGTGTTGAGTTAAAACCGGATGGCGACAAGGAGATCGTGACATTTCTAAGCTCCTGGTACTATCCATTGCAGGTGGAACGTGAAAATGTGGATCCCGTAATCCGTACAGCTATGTTTGCCAATCAAAAAGACCGTTCACTTATTTGTTCCGGAAAAGTACCTGAAGGGGCAAAGATCAAGTTTGCGATGCCACCGGATTTCGATTCCATTAATACAGTAATTGCCGAATGTAAGACCTTTAAAGAAGAAGCACAGCAAGAAGCCGATGCCCTGATCATGTTTTCATGCGTGAGCAGATATTTATCATTCGGGATGGTAATAACAGAGGAGATCGAACAGGTACAACATATTTGGGATGCGCCTATGGCAGGCTTTTTTTCCTATGGTGAATATGGACAATCCCTGTCAGCCGGAAGGGCTGGAATAACCGGTAAAAATGATTATCACAATAATACGTGCTGTGTAGTGGCATTAAAAGAAAAATAAAATGATAACATGAAAGCAAAATCAATCAAAGGAACATCACCGGAAGAAATTAAAACGGCCCTCGCTGAAAGTATGGCTGATAGTTTTAAGCCCACACTGGCTATTGTGTTTATGTCTGTATCACAAGACCGCAATGCCGTTTGCACTATTTTGGACGAAGCGGGCATTGCCATCTTTGGTTCTACCACCAACGGCGAGTTTATCGATGAAGAGACCGAATCGGGCTCGGTAGCCATCCTTCTATTGGACATAAAAAAAGAACATTTCAGAATTCATTCGGTAGAATTTCAGTCTGACAACTATCGACAAAAAGCAACATCCATTGCGCTCAAAGCCCGGATGGATTTTGAACAGGTCGCATTCCTGTTGGCGACCAGTAACGCGACTACCGACGGTGAAGAGGTTCTACTGGGACTTCAGGAGGTAGCAGGCAGCCATGTGAATGCGTTTGGAGGAGCTGCCGGTGATGATTATGCTTTTGAGGAAACATGGGTCTTTACGAACGGATGGGAAAATAATCATGGGATGGTTTGTATCGCTATAGATGAAGAGAAAGTGGCTGTCAGCGGTATCGCTACTTGTGGATGGAAAGCCGTGGGAACTGAGAAAACTGTGACTAAAAGTGAGGGCAATCATGTGTTCACTATCGATAATGAACCGGCACTTGATATTACCACAAAATATGGCGGGCTTGAAAATATCACACCGGACAACAAGGATGTATTAATGGAACTCGCTGCCAATTTTCCCCTGCAAATGCAGCGTGAGAAAGGCGACCCGGTTATGCGTCCTCCATTGGTGGTCGACTGGTCAGACCATTCCTTTTTCACGAGCGGTACAGTCCCCCAGGGATCAAAAATCCGTTTTTCACTACCACCCGACTGGGATGTAATGGAAAAAGTAGTTAAGGGTGTTCAAAGTCTCAAAGAAACCGAAATGCCTGAAGCAGACGCCTTGATTGTTTTCAGCTGTGCCGGCAGGATTCTATCATTTGGCCCCATGATGAACGCTGAGATAGAAGGTGTTAAAGAGGTTTGGAATGTACCGATGGCTGGGATGTTTTCCAATGCGGAACTGGGCAGAATGGCCGGGGGAAATTTGGAAATGCACAATTTAACAACTTGTTGCGTAGCACTTAAGGAAAAATAGATGCAAATGCTTTTGTTCGCATCATATCAATCAAAATAAAACGAAAAGGTAACGAACATGAAAAAAGGAATGATCAAAGTAAGTGTACTATATCCAAATGGAGAGGGAAAAACTTTTGATATGGACTATTATATGAACTCACATGCTCCACTCGTAACCGATACGCTGGGCGATGCACTCATTGAGGTAAGCTACGACAAGGGCTTGGCCGGCGGAGCACCAGATTCACCTGCTCCCTTTGTGGCAATTGCTAATCTGTTTTTCAACTCAATGGAGGAATTTGGTGAGGCCTTTTCAACCGGTGCGCCCATCTTAATAGCTGATATTCCCAATTTCACAAATATTGAGCCGGTTATTCAGATCAATG
>LKNA01000043.1 GCA_001564065.1 Chitinophagaceae bacterium T5-Br10_B2g13 | reverse complement strand
GAATCTTGGCGGGTGTACTACTGTAGAATTTTTATTGATGTTATCTGCGCCCGTAGCTCAACTGGATAGAGCATCTGACTTCGGATCAGAAGGTTTGGGGTTCGACTCCCTACGGGCGTACAATACTTAAACCCATGACTCTCAAAGAGTTATGGGTTTTTTATTTTGTGGAATACTCAAATATTTAGAGGCTTATTCGCGGATTTGGGTAACATTTGGGTAACAGAATATCGTGTGTCAACTTTTCTTTATGCACTATTCTACATTTCTTTGACCCATTAAATTTGAGATTTTTTGAGAGTGAAAAGATACGGACACCTTAAAACCTCATTTCCATTAGTGCCAATTTTACGCTATCGAAAGCTCATTGCTTCTATAAAATGGAGAGGCTTTTGCTACTTAACTGTTGAAAATATTCTGATAGTATAAAGAGTGAACGCTTGCTTATCGATAAATTAAAAGTTGTGGCCCATAGTAGAAGCAGAGAAAACAGCCGTTCTTGCCAACGCTTATTTTCCGCAATTTATATGGTTGGCAACCGGTATGAAAGCTACGCTCAAACAAGAGTATGCTCAATGCCTAAAAGGGCGAGTTGTTACATTATTTCCAGACCTGGGTGCATATAAAGATTGGGAGAAGAAAGCAGATGAATTGTCAAAACTTTGTACAGTTTCAATCTCAAGTCTACTCGAGTCAAAGGCAGATCAAAGAGAGAAAGAAAAAGGATTAGATTTAGCTGATTATCTGATATAAAATTGGAGAAGTGTACTTCAATCGAGTTTACCAAGTAATTTAAACTCCAAGTAGCCAGTAATAGAAAAAAAGCCAAACCAAACCCACCAAGCCTCAGAGATCATAAAATGAAAATCGTTAAAGCCTAAAAAATAGACTTCTAATCGAGGGTGGACACTATTTATTATAGGAAGTGTGAGGAAGAAAAGTATTACTGGAGTTATAAATGCAAGTAATATTTTTTGTTTTCTATTGATTTGACTTAAAAACTGATTCATTCTTTAAAAGAGAGGTTAACTAAATTTATTGATGTTTACTTTATAGATTTTATGAAGGTAAAATGTAACATTTTCAATTGAAAATTTGCTTTCTGCAGTTAGGAATTGGATTCTTAAATCACTCCCACCTCAACCCTTTATACCCAAACAGAACAGCTGCCACAATATCAATAACAGCCCACAACTCACGGTCATGTAAATACACAGGGATGAATGGATTGAAGATGATGGCTATTAATCCAAAAGCGATGATCCAAGGTGTAATCTCTCCGTCAAATTCATGTATAACAACAGCCACTGCACCGATGGTTACGACAAAACGCAGAATAGTATAATAGCCAATAGGCATGCTTGCCAACGCGATTAAGAGCATACCGGAGCAGAGGAAAAGGAGTAGCCTCATATTTGATTATCCTGCATTTAATTTCTCTTCTAAAGCCTCTGCCATATCTAAATGATATTTTGATAATTCATCAGGGTCGAAGTGTTTTTTACTCAGACCGTAAATGTTAGAACTACAGCGCACACACTCTTTGTAGTTAAATGAATTTTCAGTATCACAAGCAACACAAAACCATACTTTTTTGTCTTTACTGAACATTGAGTTTTTTTCTTTTGTAACAGGGAATACTTCTTTAAACTTTTTAAACGAATTCCCGAGTTTTCGGAGAGGTTCAATATCCTCTTTGGTATAGAATGGCTTTTTTAAAGTTGATAAAACCAATGCTTTTCTCATTATATATGCGTCGCCGGTCTCAATCAGTTCTGCTAAGATTAAAGGGTTGAACCATTCAATATCATGTAAGAGAGTGTATAAATCTAATTTGTCCTCGTCCAATTCTCTGGTGCTTTTTCTTTTTAAAAATGCATCCTTTAATTCTTTTAAACCTTTAGATGTAAGAAAGTTATTGATAGCACTATGAGAATGTTTTTTGAAATACTCGATGACTAAGTCTGAACTCGATCTATGATGAGCTTCAAAAAAATAATGGAGTACTTTATTTCCAGCCTCAATATCGTAGGTAATGAAATTCTGAATGTCCTTCTTTCTAAACTTATTAAGCTTTCCATTTTCCAGGTTGTTGGTTATTCTCTTTTTTTGGACATCATAATCAAGCTCTTCGAACGTAAATTGAAAATTTCCGTAGTCTACTTTTTTCTCCTCAAGATTTTTAATGATTACTGCAGTTCCGGATAAGGAGACCATGAACATTGATTTACCGCCACCGGATACATCTTCAAAGTCGATCCGAAGCCCCAGAATACCATTTGCGCCAAGCTCAACGGCTTTTTCTTTGAGGTCATTTAGGCCAATTTCTTTCCATTTATCAAGATCTTTTTGATACCCCCTTGCTGAACCACCAACAATATCCCTGAATGAAGAAAATACATCTCGAAAAATATTTGCACCGATTACGATTTGATGAGTTACAACATCTAAGTATTTGTCAACGTCACGATTTTGGATTGTTGATGTCGTTGTGAGAAGCTCAATTCTATTCATAAGGGTTATACGTACAGGGTGAGTATTGTTTGTTTTTTCTAAAATAGAATTTCAAGGGAGGTATCAAAAACTGTATTGCCTAATGTGGGAGATTGGCAGTAGTAGTATTTTAATGATGAGTAAGCGTAAAAACTTTCATTCCAGACTTAAATAATCTTTCTTTATACTAAGGCAAAGTAAAAAGAAACGTTGGGATAGATGAGTTTAACGCCGGAGCAAGAAGCCAGAAAAGAGATAGACAAGAAACTTGAGCAGGCCGGATGGGCGGTTCAGGACTATACCAAGATTGATTTTAAGGCCGGGCGAGGAGTAGCCGTTCGGGAATATCCCACTGATACCGGCCCTGCCGACTACATGCTTTTTGTGGATAAAAAACCTATTGGGGTAATTGAGGCAAAGCGAGAAGATGAAGGACATCGAATTTCTAAAGTAGAAGAACAATCCGTTCGTTACGCAACCGGCAAGGTGAAGCATTTCGGGAAAGTTGATATACCCTTTTTGTATGAAAGTAACGGCCAAATTACTCAGTTTACTGACCGTCGTGATCCCAAACCAAGAGCAAGAGAAGTTTTTTCATTTCATCGGCCGGAAACGTTGGGGAAACGGTATGAAAGCAGATCGTTTAGGGAGCGATTGCATGATCTTCCGGAGCTAAACGTAGATGGGCTGCGGGAGTGCCAGGTTACAGCCATTCAAAATCTTGATCGGTCATTTAATGAAGCTCGTCCTAAAGCACTGGTGCAGATGGCCACCGGGTCCGGAAAGACGTTTACTGCAATCACAACCATTTACCGGCTGCTGAAACATGCGGGGGCCAAAAGGGTTCTGTTTCTGGTGGACACGAAGAATCTTGGCGAGCAAGCCGAGCAAGAGTTTATGCAGTACACTCCATCAGATGACAACCGGAAGTTTACTGAGCTCTATCCGGTGCAGCGATTACAGTCCAGCTACATTTCGCCTGATAATAAGGTGACCATCAGCACGATTCAGCGCCTCTATTCGATGATGAAGGGTGAAGAGATTGATGAGTCTGAGGAAGAGGAGAATCCCAATGAACGGTACATGCCGGACGAGCCCCTTCCGGTGGTTTATAACGAGAAGATTCCGATTGAGTTTTTTGATGTGATTGTGATCGATGAGTGCCACCGATCGATCTACAACCTCTGGAAACAGGTGCTCGACTATTTCGACAGCTTTTTGGTCGGGCTTACGGCCACACCTGATAAACGTACCTTTGCGTTCTTCAATGAGAATGTGGTGAGTGAATACTCGCATGAAAAAGCGGTCGCCGATGGTGTGAACGTTGGCTATGATGTCTACTCCATTGAGACGAAGATCAGCAAAGAAGGAGCAAAAATTGAGGCTGAAGAGTTTGTAGATAAGCGGGAAAAGCTGACGCGAAGGACGCGGTGGGAGCAGCTGGAGGATGAGGTTGAATACACCGGCACCGCACTGGATAAGGATATTGTAAACCCCAGTCAGATTCGAAACATCGTTCGGGCCTTTAAAGATAAACTGCCTGAAATATTCCCGGAACGAACGGAGGTCCCCAAAACCCTCATCTTTGCCAAAACCGACAGCCATGCTGATGACATCATCCGAATGGTTCGGGAGGAGTTTGCCGAGGGGAATGAGTTTTGCAAGAAGGTGACATATAAGATAGAGGAAGATCCCAAGTCCGTACTGGCACAGTTCCGGAATGAGTATTATCCGAGAATTGCCGTAACGGTAGATATGATTGCCACGGGGACAGACGTAAAACCGCTGGAGTGTTTGATGTTTATGCGGGATGTGAAGAGTCGCAACTACTTTGAGCAGATGAAGGGCCGCGGTACCCGAACGCTTGACAAAGAAGGTTTGATAAAAGTAACTCCATCTGCCAAGACGGATAAAACGCACTTTGTGATTGTGGATGCGGTGGGCGTAACCAAATCCGTGAAGACCGACAGCCGCCCGCTTGAACGGAAACGGACCGTACCGATGAAAGATCTTCTGATGGGGATAATGATGGGGTCGGAAGATGAAGACTTTTTTACCTCTGCAGCAAACCGGCTGGCCCGATTGGAGAAGCAATTGGACGACAGCGATAAAGAGGCGTTTAAAGAGAAAACCGGCAAGAGCATTAACCAAGTGACTCACGAATTGCTGGATGCCTTCAACCCGGATGCTATTGAGGATCTGGCAGAATCCCTCCTCGAGGAGGGTGATCTTCAAAGCGTAAGCGAAGAAGATCGGGAGGTGTTACAAAATCAGGCACAGCAAGAACTCATCGAAAAAGCTTCCTCCACATTCACCGGCGACATTATCGAATACATCGATGATGTACGAAAGACAAAAGAGCAGATCATCGATGTGGTGAATACTGATGAGGTGACCTATGCCGGATGGGATAAAGAACAGAAGAAACAGGCGGAAACCCTGGTCGAGAACTTTAAAGCCTTTCTGGAAGAGCACAAAGATGAGATTACGGCTCTAACGATCTATTATAACGAGCCGTACCGCCGGAGAGAGGTTACCTTTAAGATGATGAAAGAGGTGCTGGATTTGATAAAGCAGAAAAAGCCGCAAATGGCCCCGCTGAATGTGTGGAATGCATGGGCACAGGTGGAAGGTGCAAATGGTCAATCCCCAAAGAACGATTTAATGGCATTGGTATCTTTAATTCGGGTAACCTCCGGGATTGATGAAGAGCTTACTCCGTATAACAAAACCGTAAACAAAAACTTCCAAGACTGGATCTTCGGCAAACATGCCGGGAAGACGAAATTCAACGAGGAACAGATGGAGTGGCTGCGGATGATTAAGGACCACATGGCAGGCTCAGTACATTTCAAACGGGATGATCTGGACTATGCTCCTTTTGACGCCAAAGGGGGAGTCGGGAAGATGTACCGGCTATTCGGAGATGAGATGGATGGGATTATAGAAGAGATGAATGAGGAGTTGGTGGCTTAAAAATGGAGTGACATAACCTGACACTCTCTATTTGTACATTTTAGCTTAGTGCATGAAAATAATAGAAAAAGACAATGAAAGGAAAAAACGCATTCTCACAACGTGAAATTTCAGAATTAAGAAACCTGATTAAAGAACGAATTAAAGCTGACAAGTCAAGACAAAAAAGTATCAGAGCTAGAATGAGAAGAATTGGCTTTTATGGCTCTCATGATTTCGGAATTATAGACTTACAACCTGCTGACTTTGAACGATTAATTAGTTCTGGAAGAATCAAAGTTTTAGGACAAAGACCGATACTGAAAAAAGAACAACCGAAACAGACAGTAAAAGAAAATTCAAATCAGGATAAGGCCCAAAAACTATCTGAGAACTTTACTTTATTTGACCCAGAAAAACACCCTTCTGATCATATTTCTGACAAGCCTGGCAATTATATCGTTTGCTTAAAAAATGGCTCTGAGTTGCCTGATATTGGTATGTCCTATGACATGAAAACTTACCTAGAATTAAATGCTATATATACAGGAATTGCAGGTAAAAGTCTTAGAAAACGTGACTACAGACAACATTTCACAGGAAATAATTCAGGACGTTCGACATTAAGAAAATCTCTGGGTTCCATGTTTGGATACGCCAAAATTGCGAGAGATAGAGACCCAAGCACTGGAAAAACAAAATTTAATGAAAGTGATGAAAAGAAGTTAAGTGAATGGATGCAATCAAACCTTCTACTCTATTTTAAAAGTAACCCAAATCCACACATCTTAGAAGATGAATTAATTAGTGAATTGAATCCTCCTTTAAACTTGGATAAAAACAAGAGCATCATAAATAAAGATTTTAGAAGTAAACTATCTGAATTGAGGTGTAAGAAATAAAAAAGCATTTATTCTAGAAGGTTGGACTATGGGGCTTTAAATCTAAGAAATGGAAGAAGTAGTGACGGGTTATATGCACAAACCAATTATTTAAAGCGAAACTAAAATAACATGATGAATTATGACAAATTCAGAGTTTAAGAAGCTTGTTGCTGAATCAAAAAATCGAGAAAAGTGTGAAAGTCTAACAATGGACTTTTACTATGCAACTCAACCGGAGTCAGAAAGAAAAGTCGGTTTAACGACCATATATGAATATATAAAAAGAGAGCGGAATGCATGGAAGCGTGTTAAAGATGAATTACCAAATCTATTAACGTCTTCATTTAATCACTTTGAATCTCTTCTTAAGAAGATTGAAAACGTTGCAACAAATTCCCTGAATAGTGATGAGAGAAATTTAAATAATCAATGGAACCGAATAGCTTCTGAATCCCAAAACAAAAAAGATCTGTATTCAGCTAATTCTGCGGAAGCTCATTTTTTGATTCAACTTTTCAAGAAGTATCCGAATGCAGTGGCCGGTGCTCATTCATTTTTTATAACCAGGGGAAATAAAAAAATGAACCTTTCAAATGTAAACCATGACTCGTTTATAGGTTACATTCTTGCTTACGAGTTCGATTTACAAGATGAAACGGAGATACAACAAAGGAGAGATAACGAAAAAATCAGTATTGGTAGAATTAGATCCGATTTTGAAAAGTATCTTGATGATGCTAGTGAACATGTTCAAGAGTTAACTAAAGATACTTTAGATAATTATAAAGAGCATCTTCAAAAACTTGATGGTCTTGAAAATAAAAAAGAAGAGTTATTTGATCACTGGTTTGGAAAATCTAAAAATGAGTATCATGAATTTTACTCAAAAATGGTGTCTGATGCTGATGAAATGAAAGAACTATTCAGGGATGGACTCAGATTTGCCGGACCAGTAAAGCATTGGAGGCGACGTGCACTAAAGATGAAAAAAGATGGAGCATTTTGGATTAAATGGTTAGTTGGCTCGTCAGTATTAGTTGCTGTATCACTTTTCTCATTACTCTACTTTATCCCTGAAGGAATGACGAGTTCACTTTTTGCAGGAGAACCTGTGGCAATCAAATGGGCCATTCTCTACGTGACGTTTATTTCATTTATGGTTTATGCGGTGCGAACATTTGCCAAACTTACATTTAGCTCATATCATCTTGCACGTGATGCTGAAGAAAGAGAGCAATTGACTTATGTTTATTTGGCTCTTAAAAAAGATGGCAATGTTGAAGAAAAAGATAGAGTACTCGTCTTGCAATCACTATTTAGTCGTGCTGAAACTGGGTTGTTGAAAGATGATGCCTCACCTAAACTTCCAGGAAATGGTATTTTGAATAAAATAAATAGCTCTAATTAATGAAAAAGGCATTACCAGAAAATTGGGAGTTAGTAAAACTTGAAGATTACTTGGACATAAAAGGAGGTAGTCAGCCACCAAAATCAGAGTTCAAGTATAAACCTGATGATGGATATATCAGATTACTTCAGATTAGAGATTTTGGTAATAAACCAGTTCCAACTTATGTAAAAAAAGATGATGTAACTAAGTTTTGTGAAAAAGAGGATATTTTAATTGCCCGGTATGGTGCATCACTTGGAAGAATTGTTACGGGAATGGAAGGGGCGTATAATGTTGCTTTAGCTAAAGTTATAGTTGAAAATGATGAGTTCAGCAAGCGTTATTTGTTTTATTTATTACAGACTCAAATTTTTCAAACTCCTCTGACAATGATTTCACGATCTGCTCAAAATGGATTCGCAAAACACGAAATTTCAAAAATTGAGTTACCGAAGCCCCCACTCCCCACTCAACACCGCATTGTAGAAAAAATAGAAGAGCTGTTCAGTGAACTGGATAATGGTGTGGAGAACCTGAAGAGAGCTCAACTGCAGCTCAAGACTTATCGTCAGGCGGTACTGAAGGATGCCTTTGAAGGGGAGTTAACGAAAGAGTGGCGAGCCCTTCGTCAGGCTCAGGATGCAGAAGACCTGCCCACCCCGGAAGAACTCCTCCAACAGATCAAAGCCGAACGCAAAGCCCACCGCGAACGCGAGCTCGCCGAATGGGAAAAAGAAGTGAACCAGTGGGAGAGGGATGGTGAGCCGGGGAGAAAACCGAGGAAGCCGAGGAAGGTCAAAGAGGTTGAGCCAATTTCTGAAAATAGATTAAATGAATTGACTGAATTACCAAACAAATGGTTATGGGTAAAGCTTGGTCAGGTAATTGATCAACCAAAATATGGAACATCAGAAAAATGTGATTATGATTTTGATGGATATGGTGTATTACGAATACCAAATATTGGTAAAGGGATTATAGACTCTGAAGATATGAAGTATGCTCCTTTAGAAGAGGATGAAGCTTCTAAATATGCTTTACAAGAGGGAGACATTCTAACAATCCGATCAAATGGAAGTATCGATCTAGTAGGTAAATGTGCCTTAATAAGAGAGCCAGACACCAAATTTCTACATGCAGGTTATTTAATCAGGCTAAGACCTTATAAAGGTGTGGCAGTTAGTCGATATATGTTAAACGTTTTATCATCTGTGAGCCTTAGAAATCAAATTGAATCAAAGGCTAAGTCGACAAGCGGTGTAAACAATATTAATTCTGGAGAGCTGCAGGATTTAATAATTCCAATTTGTGGAGTAAAAGAGCAAAGGAAAATAGTCAACGAAATCGAATCCCGCCTTTCTGTTGTCGATCAATTAGAACAAACCATCAAAGAAAACCTGCAAAAAGCTAAGGCTCTCCGGCAGAGTATTTTGAAGAAGGCGTTTGGTGGGGAGTTGGTGAATGAGTAATCAAAACAAATCATAAAATTAACTTATGAAGAACGTAGAAACACCTAGTAGGATACATTTAAGCAAGCTTATAAGTAATTTACGCGAAGGTAAATATGTTATACCCGACTTTCAACGTGAGTTTGAATGGAAGCCTTGGGATGTATTGGACTTAATAAGGTCAATTTTTTCTGACTATTATATCGGTACCTTACTTCTTTGGGAGGGCAGTGATAAACATTTTAAAACTTTAAGCTGTGAACCAATTTATGGTTTTGATGAAGATCCTTCGCCTGATTATATAGTTTTAGACGGGCAACAACGTTTGACAGCTCTGTATTATGTTCTATTTGGGCCCGATGTAAACTTCAGAAACAGAGCAAACAGATACCTTTATTTTATAAATATTCCTGAATTATTAGACGAAAATTTTGAAGAGGCATTTTTCTATTCATATTACAAAAAACACGAAAGGTTACTTGATAATCCTGAAAAGCAATTTGAACAACATCTATATCCATTAAGTTTTTTTTCAAAAAAGGGTTATGATCGTTATCGCTGGTTTGATCAGTACGAGAAATATTGGGAAAGTAAAGCTGAAGAGGTTGAAGCAAATGATCCTGATGAAATAGAAACAATAGAAGAATATAGAAGCTATGCTAATAGAGGGACTGAACTGCGTGATTATTTCGAGGAATTACTCAATGAATACTATATAAGTTTTATTGAGTTGGGTGAAAACATTGAGTTGGCAAAGGTATGTGACATCTTTACCCAAATAAATAGTAAAGGAGTACGCCTTGATATATTCGATCTGTTGAATGCTATTCTAAGACCCCAAGAGATATATTTAAAAGACAGATGGAAATCTGTAAAGCCAAGGCTTTCTTTTGCTGATCCGGGCAAAATGAAAATTTATATACTACAGGTGATGTCTATTCTTAAACAATCCTACTGTTCTCCAAAATATCTTTATTATTTGGTTCCAGAAGCGGAAAAGACAGTTAGAAATCCAGACGGTTCTAAGGAAACTAAGATACTCATAAATACAAAAGACGAGTTTATTAACAAGTGGGATAATTCAGTTAAATTCCTTGAAAGCGCGATAAAAAACTTAAAAAATCCGCGTGATTTTGGGGCAATACAAACAAGTTATTTGCCATATCCATCCATTTTACCAGCTTTTGCGGCGATAAAAGCACATGTCAACAGTGATGAGGTGACTAATAAATTAGACGCCTTAAAAAAGGTCAGGAAATGGTATTGGGCTTCAATTTTCCTAAATCGCTATTCGAGCTCGGTTGAATCTACTTCAGCAAAGGACTTTCAGGATTTACGAGTTTGGTTTCAGGATGATGACAAAGAACCTGAATATGTCTCCGAATTTATTCGGGACTACAAAAACATTGATTTGCTAAGTGAAGTAAAAAAAGGATCAGCTATCTATAAAGCGATCTTCAACGTGCTGATAATAAACGGTGCAAAAGACTGGCAAACATTTGAATTACCTGAATATGATTCATTAGATGATCACCATATTATACCAAGTTCACTATTCAGAGATGAAGTAGGTGGGAAAATTAATAGTATTCTAAACAGAACTCCGCTCTCACCAGACACAAATCGGAATGTGATTAATAACAGAATGCCGAATGAGTATTTGAAGGAGATGATCGAAAAAAATGGGGAGAAGGAATTTTATGATGTTTTGGAAACACATTTGATTTCAAAAAAAGCTGCCCAAATACTACTCCGAAAACCGTTTACCTCTGAAGATTATGACAAATTCATTGAGGAAAGACACAAATCCATAATGCAGGCGATTGAAAATGTTTGTATAAGAGAAATGTCCAAAACTCCTCCGGTTTTAAAGGATTTGGATAACAGTATTGAACAAGTAGAATTAGGGCTTAGAAACTTGATCTCTACTATTTACAGAAATAATGGTAATAAACTAAAAGAATTTCTTCCCGGACACCTGCTTAACAAAATTAATATTCGTATAAATAAAGAGCTTAAAAGTAATCCACATTTAAAAGAGGAAGATTTTGAACAAATTGAAGATCAAATACAATTCTTAGACTTTCCTGATTATTTTGATATTTCAGCCACTAAGGTGAATTGGGATTCATTTGAACCTTTCTTTGGAAACAAACAAGAATTGCAGAATAGAGTAAAAAAACTATCTGATTTAAGAAATCGTATTCGCCATAGCAGAGAAATAAATGAAACGGACAAATTAGATGGACAGGCTTCTATCACTTGGTTTAAAAATATATTTAATAGCTTATGACCACCAACGGAATTGTACAAAAGATCTGGAATTTCTGTCACACGTTAAGAGATGACGGAGTAGGCTACGGGGATTACCTGGAGCAAATTACCTATCTGCTCTTTTTGAAGATGGCGTATGAATATAGTCAGCCGCCCTACAATCGCGACACCAACATTCCTGAGGAGTACAACTGGGAGAGTCTGGTAGAGAAGAGCGGTTCCGAACTGGAGCAGCACTATGTAACCCTGCTTCGGGAATTGGGTAAAGAGTCCGGTATGCTGGGTCAGATTTTTGTAAAGGCACAGAACAAAATTCAGGACCCGGCCAAGCTGTATAAACTCATCCAGATGCTGGATGCCGAGAATTGGGTTATGCTGGGCGCGGATGTGAAAGGCGATATCTATGAGGGACTGCTGGAGAAGAACGCAGAGGATACCAAATCGGGAGCCGGGCAGTACTTTACGCCAAGAGCTTTGATTAAAGCGATGGTTGAATGTGTAAGACCGGAGCCTAAAAAGACGATTGCCGATCCCGCAGCCGGAACGGGTGGCTTCTTCCTCGCTGCTTACGACTTCCTCCTTGAGAACCATGAACTGGATAAAGAGCAAAAGGAGTTTTTGAAGTACCACACGTTTAAAGGCTGGGAGATCGTGCCCAATACTGCGCGTATGGCCTTAATGAATCTTTTTCTACATAACATTGGTGATATCAACTCCGAACCGCCTATTGTACGGAATGACAGCCTGATTTCTGAGCCGAACGATAAGTTTGACTATGTATTGGCTAATCCGCCTTTTGGAAAAAAGAGCAGCATTACGGTAACTAACGAAGACGGTACACAATCGAAAGAATCACTCACTTATAACCGTCAGGACTTTTGGGCAACCTCTTCCAACAAGCAGCTCAATTTCGTACAGCATATCAATACGATGCTAAAAGCTCATGGCGAAGCGGCTGTGGTGTTGCCGGATAATGTGTTGTTTGAAGGAGGAGCCGGTGAAACGGTGCGTAAGAAGCTTCTGCAAAATGCAGATGTCCATACAGTGCTTCGTCTGCCGACAGGTATATTTTATGCTCAGGGCGTGAAGGCGAATATTGTATTTTTTGATGCAAAACCCGCCTCAAAAGAGCCGTGGACAAAAGAGGTGTGGTATTACGATTATCGAACAAATATCCACCATACATTGAAGAAGCAACCCCTCACTTTCGATGATCTGAAAGAGTTTATTGAGCTATATAATCCGGAGAATCGCCACAACCGTAAAGAGACCTGGAGCAAAGAGAATCCGGACGGACGATGGAGAAAATATACATACGAAGAGATCACCAATCGTGATAAAACCAGCATGGATATCTTCTGGATCAAAGACGACAGCCTGACGGATTTAGAGAATTTACCTGATCCTGATATCCTGGCAAATGAAATCGTAGAGGATATTGAGGCAGGGCTGGAGAGTTTTCGGGAGATTGTTAATGAGTTGGAAGTAGAATAAAAACAGTTATTAAGTCAACTGTTCCAAGTGATTGGGTATAAATAAGATGTATATTTAATTGGAATTTTCTAATGATTTGCGTTTACTTACCAAACACGTTGTCCAATGCTCAGAGAGTCATTTGATTGTAGAGGGGTTACACTCGGGCTTAGAAAAAATACAGGGTTATAAAAAAGATGAAGTTTTGTAAAGGATTTTGGGGCAGAATAACTATTGTCGGGAGCTTATTTAGTCTATTCTTTTTACTCATTGCATGCGAACGTCCAAATCATAGAGGTGGTGCTGCTGATGAAGATTATACAACGGAAGAAGTAGATACTGAAAGTGGTACGGCAATTATCACTGCAGAATCAGCATCATTTTATGTAGATAATTCCGGAGGAATGTTTGGTTACGTAGAGCGTGATGAATCGCAAGAGGGTGGAAATAATTTTGTTTTGGCCGTATCAAATCTTGCGCAGAATGCTAATTTCAGAAGGGACGATGTAGAAGTTGATTATAATTTAATAAATGGCCCCAGGAATATTGTAACCACTCCCATCGGAAATCGTGCTCAAGATTTTATTAACTGCCTGAATCCAAATTGTTTTAATCAGGGTGATATCAGCGGGAATGATTTAAATTTAATGTTTCAGATTGCATTGGAAAATGCTGGTAATAAAGACATTTCTGTATTTATTTCTGATGCCATATACGATATTCAAGATAAAACACAGCCAATTACATCTATCATATCCGAAGGTTTTGAAACAAGGAATAAATTCATTGATCGTCTGGAGTCAGAAAATATTCAGACACTGCTTGTAAAATTAGAGTCAAATTTTACAGGAAATTACTATTACGGAGTAACTACTGGTGGTCTACCATTGAATCAGTACAGGCCTTATTACGTCTATATTTTTGGTAAATCTGAACTGTTGAACAACTATTTTGATGATTCTTATTTAGAGAGTTTAGCCGGCTACGTAAATCACACAAGATTCTTTTTACCTACCAATTATCAAGTTGATTATGAACCATCATCAGGTTATAGCAGGAAAGGTAACTTTCGGGTGGACAGAAATGATCCGAAATTATTGACCGATGTATCAAGTGACCAAAGAGGAGAGTTTGAGTTTTCGATAGGAGTTGATTATTCGAATATGCCTTTATCAGATAACTATCTTACAGATATTAATCATTATGATGTGAGCGGTGACTTTGAGGTTGTAAGTGTGGAGAGACACAGTTCTGATATGGTTACTAATATTAGAAGCTTTGAGCCTTCTCATATGATTACACTGCGTACAACCGGTTCACCTCAAGGTATCATTGATATTAAACTTTTGAATGAACTTCCGGCTTGGGTAGAGGAGAGTCATACCGACGATGATCGGAATATTGAGGGCGATACATCTACAACTTTTGGATTTAAGTACTTGACCCAAGGTATAGTAGATGCATATACAGAGGTTTCGGACCAAGATTATTTCACAACTAAAACAGTGACTTTGAGCAGAAATTAATATGAAAGATTTCTTTGCGAATATATATGAACAGGTACTCTATAACAGTAGGTTTGATTTAATTTATCAAGCTATGTACAGTGATCAAGGTTATATCTTTATTGGATTGATGTTTTTGCTAATTCCCTTACTTGTAATGGCTTTATTCTATTTTGAAAGGTGGTTTCCATATCTGAAAGCCTGGCATTGGTTATTCATAGTTGCAATTGGGCTGGTAAGCGTATTTGCCAGCACTGTCGGTATATTTAATTCGACAGTTTTAGCAACAGGTGATCAGGCGCTTGCTAATGAACTTGCGAACCCTAATTCGGGATACTACGAACATGCCACAACTTTAAGATACTATCTCGGCTTCTATAATATATTACTCGCTTTTTTAGTATCACTAATATACAGTGCGATCTTTAAACAGTTTAGTAAACTACATTCACATCTACCTATTTAAGAAAGAGAATTATGGCAAACAGATTATTTGTTTTTGGTATAGGCGGTACTGGTGCAAGGGTGATTAAATCACTGGCTATGCTTCTGGCGAGTGGTTGTAAATTGGGGAGTAATATTAAAACTGTGGTCCCAATATTGATAGACCCTGATACTGCTAACGGTGATCTAAACCGTACAAAAGATATATTGAAGCTTTATCAAAACATTAGGGCGAAGGTCGATAAACCGAATGATTTTTTTGGACAAGATCTCAAAACGATTAATGAGCTTTCTCAAGATTCAACAGATATAAACCCTGAGCATTTTCAATTTAAACTCAAGGGGGCTCATGATAGTAACTTTAAAGATTTTATCGGTTACAACTCTTTAGATGAAAGAGACAAAAAGTTTCTTGATCTGTTTTACTCCAATCAAAATCTAAACTCAGATCTTGACGTAGGGTTTAAAGGTAATCCTCATATGGGATCTGTGGTATTAAATCAGTTTACGGAGTCTGATGATTTTGCAAGATTTTCTCAAGTGTTCTCTCCCGGTGATTCTATATTTATTATCAATTCCATATTTGGTGGTACAGGAGCAGCAGGATTTCCTCTTCTATTAAATACGCTGAGGCATGATGAGTTGGACTTGCCAAATGCGGTACTATTTAGGAATGCACCAATTGGGGGAATGACATTTTTGCCATATTTCAGGTTGGAAAATGATGAGGAGAGTGAAATCGATTCGGAAACTTTTGAGGAGAAAGCAAAGACTGCCTTAAGCTATTACAATCGAACAATTATTAAAGAGAATAAAATCAACAGTCTCTACTTTTTGGGAATGGGTGGAGCTACAAATGTTTACGAAAATCACGAAGGCAAAAGAGAGCAGAAAAATAAAGCACATTTTCTTGAATTAGCCGGAGCTCTCTCAATCTTTGATTATTCGAAAGATGTAGAGAAATATAAAGTCGAAAATGGTGAGGCATTGAATGATACACAAATCAAAGAGTTTGGTGTGATCCGTGAAAATGGAGCAATTACATTTAACGATCTAGATGCATCACAAGCTGATCTATTAAGAGATAACCTCACGCGGTTTAAATTCTTTTCAAGGTATTTATCAAAAGGGTTGAGTAGATCCTTGGGTGCTTCAGCATGGACAAAGAATGGTTTCTTAACGACTGAAAGAACTATGCTGGATAAAGAGTTTTTCAATAGTGCGAACTATAAAAATTATATCGTAGAGTTCTGCAAATATTTTGACGAATGGATTGTAGAACTTGAAAAGAATGATCCTTCTTTTTCTCCTTTTAAGCCCTACGTATCCCCCGGTAATTCACTTGATTTAATTAATAACTCTGAACCACCATTATCGAAAGATGGCTTTAAAGAGTTGGATATTCAAAATGGGTTTTATATTGATGAGGTAGATAAGGGAGACGGGGAAGACGAAAAAGAGTTTACACAGTTAATAAAGTTATTTCAAAAGTCAACGAAAGAAGTATTGGAATCTAAAAAGCTTATCTGATAGTTATGGGCAAAGTATATCGATTGCATGATGGGGCAGATGGTACCGGGTGGTTTACCAGTAAAATTTTTAATGATGAAGAGTTAGATACAATCTTGACTGATGGGAAAGAGGTTTCGAACTCGATTCCAAGCCCGTTTGCCAGAATAGATTTGGTGAATGAAGCATTTCGCTGGGTTTCTCAGAATCATTTAGAAGGCAATAAAGCGCAGCACAAACTTGTATCGGATGCTTTAGATATTGGACAGCTCATCTTTTATTCGAATAAGTTTAAGAATGAAATTGAAATAGTTGATTACTCACCGAAAGAGAGAATTTCTAATCATTTTGGTAATGTGGTTAGTAAACATAGGGAGTTAGCAAAAACATTAGATGTATATTGGGAGCAGGATGCGGATGTCTTCAATTTTAATAAGACTGACAAGGTTTATTTTGTTCTATATAACAAAGAGATAATCGGTGCAACCTCTCCGAAGTCATTATTCTTTTCAGCTCCTTTTAAGCCAGGGCTGAGAGATGAAATTACTCTCCAAAGAGCTACCGGTGAATATTTTGGTGATAAGGCGATCCCTTTACATAAAAGAGAGTGGGATTTTGTTGAATACCTTTTTGTATTAGCAAAACAACCACAATTCGCTGACTTTTTTCCGGATTTGTATGAGTATTTGGATAAAGTAAAAGAGGTGATGGACAGTGATCAGAGAAGAGCACTCAATGAACTTACTTCTGATCAATTAAGTGAGTACGACAGATGCCATGTTACAGGTGAAGTATCAAACTATTGTAAGGTCATAAATTACTCTCTTCATACTGCAAAGGAGAAAGTTCATAGTATTGAAAGCGAGAGCGATTTTGTGATCGATTCTGATTTTGAAGTGGAAGGGAAAAAGCCATTGATTCTTCCTAACGGCACGTTTTCAGAGGAGTGGATATTTACAACAAAAGATGTAAAATGGGTACCAAATAAATACAATGGTAAGATACCAGACGAGAATACAACTAATTTAAGTGAGTCTACAGTGCCTGTTTTAGGTGATCAATATCCCTGGTTGAGTGCTGATAACTTTTTGGCAAAAAATATTATTGAACTCCCATATAATATAGATTCTGAAAAATTTGTAACCGGGGAGAGTAACAAAGGAAAAAAATATCTATTACCGCTGACGGAGATCCTATTTAAGTATTTCGAGGCATCAAGAGTTAGTGAAATGCTTAAAATCGAGGAACTTTCACAGGGGACAGTTGTCGTAAAGCTAAACATCAAGACAAGAGGCGGATTAGTTAAATTTGAAAAACATTATAAGGGGGCAGAAAAGAAAAAATTAGACCTGCATTTTGCAATATTACCATTTATAAAAGTTGATACGAATGAGATTCCACTTGAGTATACAATGGGAATTATTGATTCAGATATTAGCAATAATAAAAAGAATAGTTACGGATTAACCTGCTATGAAAACGGCAAACGTATTGGTGTTAGTGAAAGTGTTATAAGATCGCAAGGTGCTCCTCGCGCAAAATCTGTATATCAAAAAGCTGAAAGCTATTTTGATGCTGTTAAAATTGAATTAAACGGGAATGTCAGTGGCTTTGTAGTCCCTAAAATGCCGGAGTATAATCCTAGTAGTGAATCCTGTAACTATGCTATAGATTTCGGTACTACCAACACACATATTGAGTATGAGCTTGGTAATAATGCACATCGGGCGTATGAAGTTGCAGATTCTGAATCAATGTGGACATCTTTGTTTGATAGAAAGAATAACGAAGAGGGCATTGAATTTAGAATTGAGAGAGAAACATTTGAGCGTGAATTAATGCCCTATGCTGTTGGTAGTAGTAGAGGTGACGGTATTAGTTTTCCTTTGAGAACAGCTCTTGTTGAAAATAAAACATTAAATAAAGGTGATTCGCAGTATGATATTTACCTGCATGCCAACAATTATTTGTTATATGAACATTTAGAGCATGGAAATGACTTAGAGCTGATAACCAATTTGAAATGGGAAGATTTACATGAAGAAGCAAACTTGAAGAGGTTACGGGCTTACTTAGAACACCTTATTCTTTTAATTAAGTATAAATCTTTATTTAATAATGTAGCTCTCTCTAACACAAAACTCACTTGGTTCTTCCCTGTTAGCATGAGTAAATATCATAAAGGTAGGCTGAGTGAAATTTGGTCTGAGAAGATGGAAAAAGTGTTTGGTTCTCATTTCAAGAAAGAGAATGTGAGAAGCATACCGGAGAGTGTTGGACCATACTATTATTATTACAAAAAGAAAGGCATATCCGGATTAACACTATCCGTGGATATAGGAGGTGGCTCCACTGATGTATCTGTTTATGATGAAGGTAAAGTAAAATTTATTTCCTCCTTTAGATTTGCCGGAGATGCAATTTTTGGTGATGGGTATGGTAAGGACCCGTCCAGAAACGGTTTTGTCAATCTGTTTAAAGATAAAGCCTACGAATATATAAAAGGGACTAATAATACAGAAAAGATACTTAACGGTATATTGTCACGAGAGTCATCAAAGGATTTTAGCAGTTATCTGTTTGCGCTAAGTAAAGGGGATAGTCAATTTAACTATTCAACATTAATCAAGAATGATAGAAGGATAAAGTTAGTGGTGCTATTGTTTCATGCATCTTTGGCCTATTACATTGCTAAAATGATGAAAAACAAAGGAGAGAGTGTTCCAGTGAACTTGCTATTTAGTGGTACTGCTGCAAAAACTGTGTACTTGCTCGATAGCAGTTCTGACTTAGAGCAAGTATCAAATTTGTATCGCTATTTCTTTGATAAAGTCTATGGTAATTCAGAGAAAAGTGAGATTAGTAGTGAAATATCAGACATACCCAAAGAATTGACGTGTAAAGGTGGACTGCTGAGTGCAGATATATCAGATAAGGAATATGAAAAGGTATTCTGGTTAGGCGGCCAAAAAGCTTTTAATCAAAATATAAATCTTGACGATGTTTTAAGTAGTGTTAGGTTCAACGAAATATTAGATGGAAAGACAAAGTTCTTCGAATCTGAAGTAGAAGAGTTTTATCAACTACTGGATGAGTATAAAAAAGATCATAATTTGGAGGAGTACTATGGAATAGGCCGTGGTGCTTACAAAACTTTTAAAGAGACTCGTGGAAAAGCTATTGATAAAGAACTGAAAAAAGGGATTAGACAAACAATTAAAGAGCAACATAGCGGTGATGATGACCCAGTAGAAGAAACGCTATTCTTTTTTCCTCTGATTGGAGAGCTTAGCCGTCTTGCATATGAACTATCAAAAGAACAGTAGGAATCATATGATTCGGGTCACTTTTCTTATAATATTACTATTAATTGGCTGTAAAGACAGAGATAGATCAACTTCTGAAGATCTTAATCAAGATCTAACTGAACAGACTTTAAATGAGGATGATAATGAAATTGAGAGTAGTGTTGAACCGGAGGAGGAAAATGTAGAGGACCAGACAGCACGAACTGAAGAAGGATTTCTTTCACGTATAAAGAGAATTGTTATATGGGCGACTATAGTTGTCTTAATGATAGTCTCATTGATAGGTATACATCAATTGAGGGAAGATTATAAAGACAAAATCTCGAAGTTGGAAATAAAATATAATTATTATAAAAGTGAATACAACGACACGCTTAAAAAGCTAAATGATGCGAATAGAGAAGTTGATTCATTCAAACATAAGTTAAGAAGGGAAAGAAAAGAGAAGAGAGAATTAGAAGATTCTATTTCTCAACTTCAAAGCAAATCAAGTGATACCAAACCAGTTAGGTCTTTTAGAGAAATTTCCGAGGTTGACATAAAAGAACAAAGTGTTGATGAAATAGTTGATCAGCCAAAAGTAGATTCTCCTGATACAGAATTATTCTTTGAATTACCAAATAGGCAAGGAATTTTTAAGCATGAAAATGGGATAAAAACAATTGCAGAAAAAAGACTATACAAAATAACTTTTCAAGAAGTAGAATCGGAAGGTATTATTGAATTTGTGTCGAGCAAATATGACGGGCTTGCGATTAATCATAAAGATTCAATGTTAAAACCGGCTTGTAATATTATAAAGGAAAATGAAAATAATCCCATCTCAGTGAATCAAATCAGCCCGGGAAAAGTGAAACGAGTTGGGGATGAATGGATAATTGAAAGTAAAATAAAAGTAGAGATATCATAATGGCTTTTTTCCAAGAAGTGATGGGGAATTCATTGCTGTTGACAGAATTAATCATAATTCTGTCATTTATTGTGTTACAGTTGTATTTCTTCGTGAAGACTAAGCTATCAGCTAAAGTATTAGAAGATATATTTGAAAAGCCTTTAAGACTTATCAAGCATAAAGGAGGGGATGGCGAAAAGGCAGAAGCTTTAAATAATTTTATTCTACTTAAAACCAATAGTGAAAACGAAGTTAATCTAAGGATTAAGGAGTCTATCAATAATTATTTGAGTAATAATAGGGGGACAACGGTAAATTACAGTATTATTAAGGACATCATTGAGAGAGAGATAGATTCTAAAGAAAGTGAGGTTAGTCAAGGAATTCCCATACCTCTGTATTTAGGATTATCTGCTACAATTATCGGAATTATATTTGGCCTATTTGCCATGCCGGAGTTAGCCCAGAATAATGGCGCAACTAGTGGAGTTGATGATTTGGTGGGAATCGATGCCTTGATTAATGGAGTAAAAATAGCAATGGTTGCAACACTGTCCGGTTTGGTCTGGACTATACTACTTTCAACGATGGTGTATAGTAAGGCATCAAAGAAGATTCTAAAAGACAAAAACTCCCAGTTAAATTATCTTCAAGAAAATTTATTACCTGAATTGTTTAAAGCTGAGGATGCCGGAGTAATAGGGCTGAAATCCAGTATTGATAATTTCTCCAGGTTAACAAAAGATATTGTTGATGAAATTAAAGAAGCTACACAGACCTCAAAATCTAATATAGTATCGCAACAAGAAACATTGGATAGGATTGAGAAGCTGAATGTAACGAAGATATCCAAAGTAAACTTAGAGCTGTTTGATCGCCTGGAAAGAAATATGGAATCCTTTCATGAGTTTTCGGAGTTTATCGATCAGTTATCTGTAATTTCTAAAGACTTAGGCAAGTTCTCCAGTAAAGCCGGTAGTATTGACAAAATTGCCGATAATATAGATCAGACATTAGAAGAGTCGAGAGATTTAACAAAGTTTTTGACAACACACTTGCAGAAAATGGACGAGATGGGAGATGTAGCACTTTATTCATTTGACCTCTCCGAAAAGCGTTTTAAAGAAGCAGTTGATCAACTGGTGGAGTCCACAGCAGAGAATATCAATAGTGTTAAAACGGTATCAGATGAAATAGAAAGCAATTTTGATAAGGTATATGATCAACTGTTTATAAAGCTTGATGAGATAGCAAAATTACATATCGATCAGTTTACGGAAGTATATAATGAGTCATTACCGAAATTCCAGAATCTGGATCATTTAAAAGAGCTTGAGGAGATTAAATATCAGCTTTCAATGGCATTTAATGGCACAACAAATGGTACGGAAACATCAGGTAGCACAAATAACATAGTATTGGCGAATAAACGGCTGGAGCAAATAACCACTTTATTAACCAAACTTGATAAAAACACGAAGGCACTCAAAGGTTATTCCGGTTCTAAAAAAGTGTCATTACCAAAATGGCTACGTGATTTCTTTGATTGGTTTAAGTCTCTATTTAATAAATAAGCCATGAAAAAAGATAACAACAATCTATTTTGGATAAGTTATTCAGACATAATGACAAGCTTATTTTTCATCATGCTTGTCCTATTTGTAGTAACTGTCAGTTTCTATTACGGTCAATTTCAAGCCAGTCAAGAAAAGTTAGATGAAATAAGAAATATAGAGACTGCATTAAGTTCTTTAGATAGGGACTATTTTAACTTTGATGAAGAGAGCAAAAGGTACAGGTTAAATATTCCAGTGGAATTTCACCCAAATGACGATAATATACATGTAGCGGGGGAAGGAATTTTAGATGATTTATATGATGCCGGAAGGAGTCTATATAGCAGATTAGATAGCCTACTTGAAGTGAATGAGCAGGCTCACCTTTTGTTAGTTATTGAAGGTAACACGCAACGATTTGGTAATAATTATTTGAACTATCCAGATGTAGGATATGAATTAAGTTATAATAGAGCCCTTTCTCTGTATAATTATTGGAAGGAAGATCGAGCACTTGATTTTAGAGACTTAACAGATAGATATGATGGTAGATTCGAATTAATTATTGCAGGGAGTGGATATTTTGGGTTAAATCGAGAAGAGGATGGTTCACCCTTAAACCGAAGATTTACACTCCAGATAACATCGAAATATACTTTAGAAGCTGATACTTAAATATGAGTGTGTTTAGACTGGCTGCCATACTGTTTATAGGAATATCACTTACCGGTTGCTCCGGCTGTTCTGAATCTGGTATTCGGCATCAATCTGCACAAAATTTACAGAACGAGTCATATGATGATCGGCCACAATCAGAGCCTACAAACCAACCTAATGAAGTTCAATCACGAGGGCAGCAAGAGAGTCTATTAAATAGTTCAGAAGGGGTTACACTTAGTAATTTATATAGTGCGAGTAAATCTGCAGTGTTTACAGTTTATACATCTGATGATAAAATGGAATATCAGGGTTCCGGTTTCTTTGTTAGCAGTGATGGTATTGCGGTGAGTAACTATCATATTTTTGAGGATACATTTAAGGGGGAAGAAATGATTTTAACTGAATCAGATGATAAGTATAAAATTAGTAGAGTCATCGAGCAGGATAAAGAACTGGATTACATCATTTTTAAAGTGGATGGAAGTTCAAATTTTCATGCACTTAATTTGGCAGGCTCCCGACCGGAAATTGGAGAAGATGTTTTTGCTATTGGAAACCCCAGAGGATTAAGCCATTCTCTTTCAACAGGTATAATTTCATCTTACAGAGATGGAGGCCGCTTGCTGCAAACAACCGCAGAAATCACTCACGGTAGCAGTGGTGGAGCGTTGTTAAATATGAATGGAGAAGTGGTAGGGATAACGACAGGCGGGTTTGGTGAAGCTAATCTCAACTTTGCCTTGAATATTAGAGAGTTAAGGTTGGAAAGATTTCTTTAACCATCAATTAACGTTTGGTTCATTCAATGGGGAATTTACAGAAGCCAAAGAATATTATTTTCATATTGTTTGGCTTGATTATTTTGTGCCTGGCTTATCTTTTTATAACCAAAAGTAATGAGCTATCTCCTCCAGAATCAGTAAATGAATATTTAAATGTCCATTTTATTGATGTAGGTCAAGGAGACGCGACACTTTTAAAAGGTCCGGATTTTACAATCTTAGTTGATGCAGGTAGACATGATAGGAATGATGTTGTACCCTATTTATATGAGCAAAATGTTGAGGAAATTGATTTGTTAATTGGAACTCATCCGCATGCAGACCACATCGGTCAATTTCCACAGGTTTTAGAGAATTTTTTAGTGAATGAAGTATGGATGTCCGGAGATGTCCATACAACAAGAACTTTTGAAAAAGCACTGGATGCAATATTAGAAACTGATGCGAATTATCATGAACCAGTAGCTAATGAAGAGTATACATTTGGGGCATTAGAAGTTGAGGTTGTTCATCCAAAAGAAAATACAGGAAGTTTAAATAATGGTTCAATCGTGTTTCGTGCGATATATCATGATGTTACTTTTCTATTTACGGGCGATGCGGAACGTGACGCAGAGCTTGAAATAGTTGAAAGAGGACATGAGTTGAGATCCGACATTTTAAAAATTGGACATCATGGTTCGAGGACTTCAACTTCCGATATATTTCTCGAAAAAGTAAGCCCAAAAATTGCAGTGTATTCTGCAGCGCAAAATAACTCCTATGGGCATCCACATTCAGAGACAATTAACAGATTAAATAATTTTAGTGTGGAAGTTTATGGTACAGATATTAATGGATCAGTTGTCTTATCAACGGATGGGGAATCCTTTTTTATAGATCAAAAGCAATATAATTCGCGTCAGGTATATAATTCTGGAAATGATTGTATTGATATAAATATCGCTGATAAGACCGAACTTACTGAGATAGTAAATATTGGAGCCAGTAGAGCTGAACAAATAATTGAATTACGTCCTTTTAATACGCTGGATGAATTAACAATGATTAGTGGAATAGGAACAAATCGCTTATCAGATATACACCGAGAAGGTAAAGCTTGTTTATAATAGTAAAATGATGATGAAAGCAGTGATCGAGGAAATTTTTGATGATAAAGTTGTTCTTCTATTGGGGGAGGAAGAAAAAGAAGTAGTTATAAATAAAAGTCAATTTGCACAACTCAAAGACTGTAAAGTAGGAGATTGGTTAGATGTAAAAACAGAAGAGGGGAGCATAAAGTATTTAAAGATAAACCGCGAAGAGACTGAAAAGGTGAAGAAAAGAATTGAGGATAAGATGGAAAAGTTAAGGAAGCGAATGGATTCTAAATAGATGTAAATGGCTTTTATCGAGCGTTAGAATAGAAATATTCAGCGAGAAACTTTCAATTACTATGTGATTAGATTACGGGATAAAAATGCGAAAAAAAACGGCGATGGATGTCCGATTATAACTACCACCGGCCCATGAATCATTGGTGTATAAATCTAACCTAACCATTTTTCTTTTTTACTTACTCAGTTTTAGGGGAGCTGATACATCAAGTAAATCATGAGATAGAAAGCCAAATACATACCATCACGCTTTTTGTTGATGATGATATAAACTCTAAGTTTAATTAGTTGAATAACGGGAAAGTTTGGGAAGACTCTTTTCCATTGGAATTCTTTTTTGGTTAGTAAACTGGTTCATATCAATATCAAGAAGTTGGCCGTCTATTGAGGGATTGAAGTTTTTATACACTAATAGGGCAATTGCTAAGCCTGTACCTGCACCAACTCCGGCTCCTGTAGCCTTATCTGTAACAGCATGACCAACTAAGGCTCCCAAAGCAGCTAATCCACCTGCGATGATTGCTCGGCTTTGTGGGGTGTCTTGCTCAAGCGCTTTCTTGAGAACGGAGGGGAGGGTAATCATTCCAATTGGTCTAACGTAATCTTCGCCTTCCGGCAGAAGCGAGTAGTTGTTGGTTACACTTTGGGCATTATTTGCGCCTTTCTTATTGTTATTAGCGGCAATTAGTGTAGAATTAGCACTCAATGGGCTTGGATTGGGCCGTTTCTCTTCTTGTTGGTCGCCAGATACGATGAATTCCGGAACATCATACCCTTTTATTCGACCGGTTTTAGATTCAATAGCCCATTCTCCTACCGGGTATCCACCGCAATTCCAACCATTCTTAACGGCTTCTGTAACGGTCGGTGCTGAAACACCTAATACCTCAGCTAATTGTTTACCATTCAGGAAAATTTTATTGTCTGTAGATGGTGTATTTATCGTTTCTGTACTCATGTTTAATCCTTTTCATTAAATAAATAGGTCAGTAGGGCTAATACTCCACCGGTAAGTAGCGCTCTTTTAAGACCATTTATGAATTGTTGTTTTTGTTTATCTCCTTGGGCTTCCCTCAATTTATGTTGAAGCTGTATCATGGCTGCTAATGCAAAATCATTCGGTCGAGCTGTGCCTCTTTCCCATTTTAGAACAGCTTGGGCGGTTACACCGAAGTACTTACCGAAGTTTGCTAAACTCCAGCCCAATTCTTGTCGTAACTGTATGATTTCTGATGGTTGCATGATGATCTAACATACAAAATATCTCGATAAAAATCATCTTAGTTGTTAACTAAGTTAATATACAAACCTTTGATTGGGTTCTGTTAAGGCAGTAGCTGAAATGTATCAATAGCTACTATACATATATTGTAGAGTAGAGGTCCGAATATGATATTCCCTGTTCACATAAAAAAGAGTCGATCGTGAGCTGCTTTTCGATCTACATATTAAAAATCTATAGCTATTTCAGCTATCCACCAATAATGGTATATGTTTAGGCTGCTTAGCTGCTAATTACTGCTAATAAACTGATATATGAGGCCAATGGCTTGTAAGAATAGCTTATTGGTTAAGCATGAAATAATTAAAACTGCTAACAAGTGCTATGAACTGCTAATAAAATTAGCAGTTCATAGCAGCCATTAGCAGAGTTAAGCAGTAGAGTATATATAACAAAGTGTAGGGTTGTAG
>LKNA01000127.1 GCA_001564065.1 Chitinophagaceae bacterium T5-Br10_B2g13 | reverse complement strand
AGAATGAAGCATACACACGACTAATTAACATCCTGAAAGAACTCTTTCAGCTTGATCAGGCTGATCTGGATTTTGGTATCTACCGGATTATGAACCAGAAGCGGGATGAGATTACTGATTTTTTGGAGAACCGTCTGGTGACTCAGGTAAAAACCACGTTGGACGAACATGCCGATAAGGATAAGGACAAGTTGAAAAAAGAGCTGTCTCATTTAGAAAAGACACTACGCGAGGCCGGTGTGGATGTGGATGCCAATGAAAAAGTACAGACTCTTAGAAAGCAGGTGCTGCAGGCCGATACTACAGAACTGCAAAACACTACATTTTCTCATCTGACCAACTTCTTTAAGAGATATTACAAAGATGGAGATTTTATCTCCCAGCGCCGGTATAAAGATGATGTGTATGCCATTCCCTATCAAGGAGAAGAAGTGAAACTGCACTGGGCCAACCACGATCAGTATTACATTAAAACCAGTGAATATTTTAAGAACTACCGGTTCAAATTACGGAATGGGAAGTGGGTGAACTTTGAGCTCCGAGAAGCTTCAACTGAGCAGAACAACAACAAAACTCAGAATGGAGATCGGAAGTTTAAACTTGCTGAGGAGAATGTATTTCAGGAGGATGGGGACACCCTAACGATCTATTTTACCTATGAACCCATGAGCAAAAAGAATAAGCAGGACAAGCTCATGACTGATGCCTTTAAAGAGTTAAAAGAAGAACTGCCTTCAGCATGGTTAACGGAGTTACTGCAGCCTAAACCGACCAAAAAGGATAAGAATCGCACAGTACTGCAGAAGCATTTGAAAGACTACACTGCCCGGAATACGTTTGACTATTTTATTCACAAAGATCTTGGGAAATTCCTGCGCCGGGAGCTCGACTTTTATGTGAAGAACGAGATCCTGCACATCGATGACATTGACCTGGACAAGGAGGAATCGTACCGGCAGGCACTGCAGGTGATTAAGGCGTTTAAAAAGGTGGGACTTAAGATCATTGAGTTTCTGGCACAACTGGAGGATTTCCAGAAAAAGCTGTGGATGAAGAAAAAGTTTGTCCTCCAAAGTGATTTCTGCATTACACTGGATCGTATTGATGAGGAATTTTATGAAGTGATTGCGGCCACCAATAAACAGCGGGAAGAATGGGTGAAATTATACGCCATTGATGAGCTGGATGATTACTCAGAACCGCTAAATACTGACTTCCTGAAAAACAACCCATTCTTGATGGTAGATACGCAATTCTATAGCAGGGAGTGGAAGTATAAGTTGCTGGCCACTAATGACCATTTGGATGAGCAGACGAACGGGTTATTATTGAATTCTGAGAATTTTCAAGCATTGAGGCTATTAAAGCAAAAATATCAAAATAAAATTGATACAGTTTACTTAGATCCTCCCTATAACACTGTTCATTCTGAAATTGTCTATAAGAATAATTTCAAGCATTCCACTTGGCTTACATTGCTAAATAATACAATAGGGCATTTGGATTATTTTTTAAGTCAAAAAAGTTCATTTGGTATTGCTATCGATGATTATGAATTACCAAACTTACTTCCCTACGTTAGGTCAAAATTTCAAAATTGGGACGTTTCTGTTGTTGTTGTGAACCACCATCCACAAGGGTCTGGAGGGAAATTGTCTCGGACACACGAATATTATATTATCTGCACACCAAAAGATTCGGAGGATTTATTAGGAGCTTTAAAGGAGGATTCAATAGAAGATAGATCTTTCATGAGATCTGGCAGAGCCGAAAATAATTATAGGTATGGTAGGTGGAAAAGTTTTTATGCTCTCTTGTATGATGAAAAGAAAAATGAAATTGTAGGAGTCGAAGATCCTGTACCTTTGGATGAAGATTATCCAACGGATGATGTAAACGGTTTAAAGCGAATCTACCCAATTAATACCAGAGATGAGGAACGAGTGTGGAGATCAAGTTATCTCTCAGGTAGAGAAAAAGTAAATAACGGGCAAATAATTGTTTCTGATCAAGGCGCTATAAAAGAAGTTATACACCATGAGGGTAAAAGAGAAGTTTTGTTTAGCAATTGGACTGATACAAAGTTTAATGCAGGCACCTATGGTACCGAAATTTTAGAAGATCTTGGTCTAAGGGATGAATTTGAGTATCCAAAGTCATTATATACAATGATCACTGGACTTCACGCGCAAACATTTGGTAAGAAAGATGCAATTATCATGGATTATTTTGCGGGGTCAGCAACAACCGGTCATGCAATAATTCAAATGAATAGAGAGGATGAAGGTAATAGAAAATATATTTTAGCTGACATGGGAAGTTATTTCGGCGCTGTTACTAAACCTCGAATACAAAAAGTTGTCTTTAGTAAAGATTGGGAAAATGGTAAACCAGTCAACAAAGATGGAATTAGTCAGATGTTCAAGTACTTAAGATTAGAAAGCTATGAAGATGCACTCAACAACCTTAGCCTGAGCCGCACAGAACAGCAACAACAGCTTTTGGCCAAGGAGGATTTAAAAGAAGAATACATCCTCAAATACATGCTGGAAGTGGAGGCAAAGGGAAGCCTGCTCAACACAGATATGTTTAAACAGCCATTTGGGTATAAAATTCAATCCACAGAGCAAAATGAACTGGTAGAAACCGAGGTGGATTTGGTAGAGACGTTTAACTATCTGATTGGCTTGCACGTAGTAAGTATTCAAATGATCAAAGGCTTTGTGGTGGTTACCGGCCATAATAACAATGGTGAAAGAATATTAGTGATTTGGAGAAATACCGAGAAGCAATCAAATCAGGATCTGGAAGAGTTCGTGGACAAAATGGAGTTCAATCCACACGACAGTGAATTTGACCTGATCTACGTAAACGGGGACAACAATCTGCAGAACATCCGCAAAGATGAGGAGACATGGAAAGTGAGGCTGATTGAGGAAGAGTTCCACAAGCGTATGTTTGAAACCGAAGGATTGTAAGGAGTAAACGGATGTCTACATTTTCACGATCACTTGTACTTAATCAATTTCTGCTCTCACACTTTGGTGTAAAAGGGTTTGAAGCTCTCTCCAAAGAGCTGAAATCTTCCGCATTCGAAGGTGTGGATGAAAACAACGTCTCCAAGTACTACCACGAGCTGCGCCGGCGGATGTTAAACTCTAAGAAGCTTTCTGAGGATCAGCTGCTGGAGTATGATCAGAACATTATCAGTCACACCCAGCGTATCAACGAAAAACGCACAGAGCCTATAGAGTGGAAATACTTCCAGTACCTCTCTCTTCTCTTTACGGAGATCTATCTCGATAAATTCTTCAACAGTCGGAAAGGGCTGCTCGCTGAGCTTAATGAGTTTTTAGACCGGTGGAATGATACCAACGATGATTCTGTACCCAATCCGGAAAGTGTGATCTTTGAACCGTTTCAGTATGGGGACATCAACAAGCTGGCCTATTGGAATGCAACCGGTTCCGGTAAAACCCTGTTGATGCACGTCAACATTCTGCAGTATGAGTATTGGAGAAAACACCATAAAGATGACAACTCCAATAAGATTCTGCTGGTAACTCCCAATGAAGGGTTAAGTAAGCAGCATTTAACGGAATTTGAGGCATCCGACATACCAGCTAATATGTTCTCAAAACAAACAGGTGGAGTATTTTCAGGGCAAGAAGTTGAAGTTTTTGACAATCATAAGCTTGCTGATGAGAGCGGCGATAAAACTGTTAGTTATGAAGCATTTGAAACAAATAATCTCGTACTTATTGACGAGAATCATAAAGGCTTAGCTGCAGATGTATGGAAAAAAAGAAGGGATTATTTAAGCAGGGATGGTTTTGCATTTGAATATTCTGCAACAATAGGTCAATCTATTGCAGCGGCTTCAGGAAGCAAGAAAAAGGGGTTGATTCAAGAGTATGGGAAATCGATTCTTTTTGATTACAGCTACAAACATTTCTATAGAGACGGGTTTGGCAAAGATTATCATATACTGAACCTTTCAGATGATGAAAACAAGACCTTTCTGCGGAAATATTTGACAGGAGCACTACTTTCATTTTATCAACAGAAAGTTGTTTTTGAAGAGAACCGAAGTGTGGTTAATCAATTTCAGTTAGCCAACCCTTTGTGGGTCTTTGTTGGTAGTAGTGTTTCTTCAGCTAAAACACCAACATTATTGTCTTCAGATAAGGATGATATACCTGAAATAATTTTATTCTATCAGTGGTTTGTTAAAAACTCAAATGAAGCTATTAGTTATTTAGAGCAGCTACTTGATGGAACCGATGGGATTGTAGATCAACAAAACCGTTCAATATTTAATAGCTTTTTTGAGTATGTAAGAAAGAAAGGCTTAACCATAAATGAGCTTTATACTGATATACTTAAGACAGTTTTTAATACATCTCTCTCAGGAGCCAACCTTTATGTTGACAATCTTAATGGTATAGATGGCGAATTAGGCCTCAAAGTTGGAGCAAACAATAAAGATTACTTTGGTGTAATAAATATTGGGGCTGACAAAAAACTGTTTAATTATCTTCAAAAGCTGAATATACCGGGCCTGGACAAAGATTTTAGCGAATCCCTGTTTCACGGCATCAAAGACGAAGAGAGTACCATAAATGTTTTAATCGGAGCCAAAAAATTTACGGAAGGTTGGAGCAGCTGGCGTGTAAGTACAATGGGACTTATGAATGTTGGCCGAAGTGAAGGGTCTCAGATCATTCAGCTATTTGGACGGGGTGTTCGACTGAAGGGGTATAATTGGACGTTGAAGCGCTCAACCGAGCTGGATGAATATGAGAGACCGCCATCCAAAATTCCGGAGGTTATAAGGTATCTGGAGACCTTAAACATTTTTGGCATTCGCAGTGATTACATGCAGCAGTTCAAGGAGTTTCTGGAAGAAGAAGGCTTGCCTTCCAACGATTCCATTTTTCAGAAGATCAAGGTTCCCATTTTGCCACAGGTCAAACTGGATAACCGGCGCCTGAAAATATTGACCATTAAGGAAGGGGTCGACTTTAAGAAGGATGTAAGGCTGGATTTGGAGTTATTGGAACCTAATAGTTTCAGGCCACTTGTACTGGACTGGTATCCAAAAGTACAGGTACTACGGAAAGCCAAAGGGTCACAACAAAGCCAGGTAAACCAAAGCAACCGGGCAATGGTAAGAAGTGAGCATACGGCGTTCATCGATTGGGATCAGGTGTACTTTGAGCTGCAGAAGTTTAAGTATGAACGAAGCTGGTATAATTTATCGATATCTAAAGAAGTGCTCCGGGAGATTATTGGCCAATATTGGTGGTATGAGTTGTATATACCGGAAGATGAAACAAGAATGGATAGCTTTGATAAGGTGCATCTATGGAATGATGTAGTGACTGCACTGCTAAAAGCCTATATAGAACGCTATTACAATCGTTTCAAATCTGACTACCTCAGTAAACACATGAAGACCGAATGGCTGACGCCGGATCATCCAAACTTTGAGCAAGAGTATGAAGTGATGATAGAGGAAAGCGAAAGTCGCATTATCGAGAATGTGACTAAGCTTGCTGAAGTGATGAGAAGTAACACCTTCAATGAAAAGGAACATGGGGAGCTCGGCAATGAGTTTAAGGCATTTAATTTCTTACGCCACCTTTACAAACCATTGCTGTACATCAATAAGACAACATATAAGGATATCGTCAAGATCTCGCCAGTGGCACTGGAAAACAGTGAGTGGCAATTTGTGAAGCACCTGAAAGAGTACTACTTAAACAACGAAGATAAATTCCAAGATACCCACCTTTGTCTGCTACGGAATCAATCCCGGAAAGGAGTAGGATTCTTTGATGCACATGGTTTCTATCCGGATTTTATTCTCTGGTTGGTAGATAAGGATACGCAGCATATCGCTTTTGTTGATCCTAAAGGGTTGAGGCAGGTTACTGGTTTCAATCACCCGAAGATCCAGTTTTATAACACTATAAAAGAGGAAATCGAACCGCGGATTGACGATAAAGACATCAACCTAAACTCGTTTATTGTTACACTTACTAAATATCAGGAAGTGCAACACTGGGAAGGCGGGCATAGTATCGAGGAGTTCAACAAAAGCCATGTTTACTTTATGAAAGAGCAGCGTAGTAGTTATATAGAGGCTGTGTTGGGGAAGATGGTGAATTAAGTCAATTAATAAACTCAGATTGTATTATGGATTTTTCAAAATTGAATCGGGTATTGTTGAAGCTGAGTAAACGAGCGGAATCTAATGATTGGTCTAAATTAGTTGATACATTCGTGGATGTAGGTCCACTTTTTACACTACTTTCTAACGCTGAACACCAAATATTGTATGGTAGACGAGGTACTGGCAAAACTCATGCATTAATTTATCTGTATGAGATGATGGAAGAAAAGGGAGATTTACCAATTTACTTAGACTTAAGAAAAGTCGGGTCAACAGGTGGTTTATATTCTGACCCTCAAATTTCAGTTCCAGAAAGAGCTACAAGATTACTCTCTGATACATTATCAGCTATCCACGACAAAGTTTTGGAGTATGCTATAGACAACGAGGATAAGGTAGATTTATCAGCAATGGGTCCCACACTTGATAATTTAGCAAGTTGTATTACAGAGGTAAGAATTGCTGGCCCTATAGAAAGAGAGGAATCCACAGGTTCCGGGTATAAAAAAAGTGAATCAAGTGAATTTAGGATTAATATTTCCCCAAATAATCCAACCGTTGGAGCAAATAGTAAAAAAGCAAATGATACCAAGGCATATAAAGCTGAAAAAACCGTAGCTAAGGGTGATATCAAACACAGAATTCATTTTGGGAGTACTACAAAGTATCTACAGGAACTTTCTGAAGGATTGCCTGATGTAAATTTATGGGTTTTACTGGATGAGTGGAGTTCAATTCCAATTGACCTCCAACCTTACTTAGCTGATTTTATAAGACGAACAATGTTTCCGATTAAAGGCTTTGTTATAAAGATTGCTGCTATAGATCAACGAACGAATTTTAAAATTGCAGGAGAAAGAGGTGAGTATATAGGAATAGAAGTAGGGGCAGACGCTGGAGCGGATTTAAACCTCGACGATTATATGGTGTTTGATAATGATGAAAGTAAAGCAACAAAGTTTTTTCAAGAGCTCATTTTTCGTCATTTTAAGTCAATAAATTCCACTTATGATGATGATCTTCCGCAGACATCTGATGAATTAGTTAAGTTGGCTTTTACACAATCAAACACTTTCGAAGAATTTGTTAGAGCATCTGAAGGAGTACCAAGGGACGCTATTTATATTTTGGGTGGAGCAGTTCAAAAAGCATATGACTCCGCGATTAGTATTAGTAATATTAGATCGTCTGCGCGAAGTTGGTATCAACGAGATAAAGAAGCAGCGGCAACTGCAAACTCAAAAGCTAAATCCCTTCTACATTGGATAATTGACCAAGTCATTGGCCATAGACAAGCAAGAGCTTTTTTATTAGAAAGTAACACAAGGCACTATTTAATTGATACACTTTACGATGCGAGAGTGCTACACCTTTTAAAAAGAAATATATCAGCTCGAGATGAGCCAGGAGAACGGTACGATGTTTATAAGCTGGATTATGGTTGTTACGTGGATTTATTAGCCACCACAAGAGCTCCACAGGGGTTACTCTTTAAAGATAATGATGAAGGAAAGGGGAAATTTGAAATACCTAAAGATGACTATCGTGCAGTTAGACGAGCGATACTCGATTTTAAGGAATTTGAAAAAAGGAGATGATACAGTTTGTTCTGTATAACGATTCTTAACTCAAAGCACTTTCCATTTCTCTGGTTTTTAAACTTTTCAACCTAAAAAAGAGAAGGTGTCCCCCTCTCTTTTCAAGCTTATGCAGCCTTACCGTTATTCACGGTCTCTGCATACTCTTCAGGTTTTTGGTACCCCTCTCTGTCTTTTACTCGGGTATAGTCTCCCGATGGTTTTAGCTCAAAGTACGCGATCTCACCTGTTTTCTGACTCTTGTATGGGATCACAGACTCAATATTTGCATAGGTTCTTTCTGTATCGCTACTGTCATTATGAACTATGAACAGGGTCGCACTCATTCCTATGAAATTTTCCAGATCCACACCCTCTGAAAGTTCCGAGGGAGAGTATTTTGCCCCTCTCCACTTCTCAAGAAATTTTCGAAGTGAAGCTTTCTCGTTAAGTGAACGGGTAAATCGCTTCCCTACAATGAATGGTTTGCCGTCCTCATCTTTTGATTGGAGCTCAAATATCAAGCTGATTTTGTGTTTTGGTCCCCACGGTGTTTCGAGCTGCCCAAGATCTACAGCGTCTACTAAAACTGCGTTGTGCAGCCCTTCATCGGGAATCGGGTATTGCGACGGGTCTTCTTTTATGATTAAATCTGATGACATGATATTACCTCTATTTTTTGACGACAAAGCGTCTGGTTTTTGTTTGTTTTTGGAACTTTTTGCAAAGCGCGGGGTAGCGCTGTTTTAGCTTTATGGTGTCTAGCCGATTCGTGGTTTGATTCTTCCAAGTGATGATATCACGGCCAGCTGCAACTAAGCGTTCGCTATCTCCGATTTCCTGTTTTAGCATCACTTCGAGTACGTCTTTCTCGTACTCAAGTCCGTTAATCTTTTGGCGGACTTTTATGAGCTCTTCGTAGTAGGCCTGGGCTTCTGCGGAAGCTTCTACTGCAGAATCATCTTTGGCATCCGGGTAAAGAATCATCACATCTTCATTGTTGACAGGCTTAGGAGAAATATCTCGGAAGATATGTAGCGTCCACCACCGTACGATGCGCTCTGTGTTTTCCTGAATAAGCTTTTCATCACGCTCGATGAAAATCGGATCATGGAAGATTCCGGTATCACGCTCGAAAATGGCGAGGTATGCATACTCGTAGCCGGTAAGCATCAAATAATGCTGGATTTGATAATCCCACTCTTCGGGGTATAGTCCTGTCTCATTCTTTAATCTGAATGATGTGGTGCTTTTTATTTCCAGGACACCGGGGCCGTCATGTTTTTCGCTACTACAGATCTGACGATCGATGTTGCCTCGCAGAAAGCTATGTTTCGGATGCTGATATGGCTCTGAGATGCTTCGAAGTTTCAGCCCGGTTGTGTCACTAAACTTCTCGGCAATCATTGGCTCTAAAAGATGGCCCAATTCCATTACAGGTGTACTTATGATAGGTTCTCTGCGACCAGTCTTAATCAGCCAGAGCTGTAAAGGAGTTGTCCATTGGGATTCTCCAAGAGCAGCTGCCACTTCTGATCCGCCCAGGTAGTTCTGTCGTGCATGAACCCATTCTTTTGTTGGGATGTTATCCAGTATTTTTTTATTCGACATGGTTATGTTGATGTTTAAAGGTTTGTAGAAATAGGAAAGCCCTCAGTGAGAGGGCCTTCCGCGATGGTTATCATCGTTTGGTGGTTGCTCTCCAAACAGCATGACTTTTAGTACGGCTTTCAGGAATTCACCTGTTGCTTTTGCAAAATCTTTT